>CALZKX010000043.1 GCA_945788155.1 uncultured Flavobacteriaceae bacterium | reverse complement strand
CAAGTACAGCGCCTTTTATTTGCTTTTTCCAGAGCACTTTTCGTTTGTTGTAAATTAAATATAAATGGTTGTTTAAATCTTGTACAACCACCTCTTTCTCTTTGGTGCGATGGTTAATAACGAACTGTGGATTGGTCAAAACATCAGAATCTAGCGACACATTAAACTCTTCGCTTATGGTGTTTTGTTGCTTTCTGGATGAGTTCTTTTTTATGGCATTATTTATATGAACAAAACCATCGTCTTGCACTAGTTGAAACCCTGAAAATTTATGATTGTTTAAGTTGAGGCTTTTAGCCGTTTCGTTAAAAGTGTTTTTAAAAATGGAAGCTAATTTTTTTGAATTTGCAATTAATAGCAATGAAGCTTCATCGCTCAACGATAGTTTTAAGTTTTCATAATTAGCATCTTTATCATAAGTACTCCCATTTTGAAAGCTTGTGATAATAGTTTTAAGCAAATCGTCATCATCAGCAAATACAAAATACTCATCTATATTAATGTATTTTGAAGCATTTTTAAAAGAAACAATTGGAGCAAAAATGTTCTCAAAATAGTTGGTATCACTAAAGGAAAATATGTTGGTGTTTCTAAAACTTTCTATGGTGTTTTCTTGGCTGTTTAAAATTTCATTCGTGCTAAAAGCATCAATAGATTTAAGTGCTAAGGCGTTTTTGTCTTTAAAATGTATAATCCCAACTTCGGTTAAAGTTTCTAAAAGTTCAAAGTGCTGTGTGCTATCTATAGCTTGTTGCTTATAACTTGCTAAGTTTTTATGAAGTGTTTGAAAATCGTTATACGTAAAACTTAAAAAACCATCACTATTTGAAGGCGCAATGCTTTGTATGGTGTTTTCTTGTGGAATGGTGTTTTTAAAAATGTCAATAAATGTTTTAATAGAATCATTATTGATGCTTATACCGTTAAGTATAAATTGGTCTGGAGCAATTTCGGCATCAAAAGCTATTGTGTTTGCAAAATTAGCATTTAAAATATTAAAAACTCCCTTTCCAAAGCTATTTGAGCTGCTGTTGTTAAGCAATATTGAAAAAGACTTATCGCTACTTAAAGCATTGCTTAAGGTGTTAAAACCATTATCCTCTTGAGTACGAATATTAGTAATAATACTTTTAGTGTTAGAAGCTACAAAAATACTATCAACAATGGTGTTAAATAGTTTAAATGATTCGTCTTTTTGAAGTAAACTATCATGATATTTTGTAATGAAAGTATAATTTAAAGAGTCGCCAGATTTATTAAAACAAACCAATAGATCATTTTTAGTATTAAAGCTTTCAAGATTTGTTAGAGTAGTATTGAAGTTTTTGTAAAATTGAGTTGATGAAATCCCTTTTAAAAAAGCACTGTTTTTAATATCACTTTTAAATGTTTCTAGCGTGTTTATTTTTAGTACAACTGAAGTAGATTTTGGTATAAGCTGAGTAATACTGGTTTTGTTTCGTTTAGGATTATTGCAGCTAAAGCATATTGAGATAATGATAAGGGAAACAAATTTTTTTTTCATTTAGGACTAATTAATGCAATCTTATGCAAAGGTATAACTTAAAATTCAAAAGTTAATTGCTCTGGTAAGAGCCTGAAAGATTTTCGGTGATATTTAGTAATACCGTATTTTTTAATCGCTTCACGATGCTCCATTGTTGGATAGCCTTTGTTTTGTTTCCAATTGTACATAGGGAATTCTTCATGAATTTTTAGCATATAAGCGTCGCGATATGTTTTTGCCAAAACCGAAGCAGCCGCTATGTTTAAATATTTACCATCACCTTTAATTATTGCTTTGTACGGAATATCTTTAAAAGGTTTAAACCGGTTGCCATCCACAGCAATAAATTCGACTAAAATTGATAGCTTTTCTATTGAATGATGCATGGCTAAAATAGAGGCATTCAATATATTAATGTTGTCAATTTCGGTTTCAAAAATATGTGTCACTCCAAAACTAACTGCATTTTCTTCAATAATAGGTTTTAAAAGTTCGCGTTTCTTATGCGAAAGTTGCTTGGAATCGTTCAGCACAGAATTCTTAAAATCTAAGGGTAAAACTACAGCAGCAGCAGTAACTGGACCAGCAAGACAACCACGACCAGCTTCATCTGTACCACATTCAAATTCAAATCCCGAATATTTTAATCCAAGCATTTTAATAAATAAGTGTTAAATACGTTATAAGGTTTTTGGTAAATCGCTTTCTTACATAAAAAAAGTAATTACATTTAATAATTGCTATTTTTGCACGACGTTTTTTACAAAAACTTGTAATTACAAGATTATAAAATATTTATGAATCGTATTGTTTTATTATTAATTTCTTTTTTTAGTATAGTTGTAGTCAGCGCTCAAACTAAACCTAATTTAAAACGAATCGAAGGGGGCGGAAATTTTAACTTAAAAAGCGATTCTTTAAGGTTAGAAAACTCTAAAAGAATTCTTAAAAACAAAGAGGCCACTATAGATTTGTATAAAATTATTTCTAAAGAGCATGATACCTCTTTTGTAGATACAACGCTTACTATAAATAAGGAATATAAATTCAACTATTTAAGAAGAGATAATTTTAATGTATTACCATTTTCAAACATTGGCCAAACATATAATACTTTAAGTTATAACTTTAAAAACACCTTATTAATGCCAATATTTGGAGCAAGAGCTAGGCATTTTAATTTTATGGAAGTTGAGGATGTTAATTATTATTATGT
>CALZKX010000042.1 GCA_945788155.1 uncultured Flavobacteriaceae bacterium | reverse complement strand
CATTAATCGCATTGCTTTTTACCACTGTTTTATTGGCTCAGGATTTAGTGATAACTGTTGCTGTACCATCAGGAACAACACAATGCCGTCTATCGGGTCCATGGTGGAGCTGGAATCCAGCTGGAGGGCCAATTGGAGTTGATAATGGGAATGACACATTTACATTTACATTTAGTCCTGCTCCTACTGGTGATATGGAGTATTTGTACACCTTAGATGGTGCAACGTATGAAAATTTAATCGATAATGCTTCAGGTGGTACATGTACCGATAGAGTTACCAATGGAAATTTAATTACCGATTATTTTAGCTACGCTAATCGTATATGGAAAGTTACAGATGGAAATTCTTGGATTGAAACTTACGATAATTGCCGTTATGGAGCGTTATCTACTGAAGAAGATTCTCAATTAAAATTTTCATTATATCCAAACCCTTCAACAGATTTAATTCAAGTAACATCACTTGAACCTGTTACTAAAGTTAGTGTTTATGACCTAGGAGGAAGATTGGTTTTACAAGAAAAACCTAACAAAGCTAATTTTGAATTATCTACCAATAATTTAAGTAAGGGTATCTATATTATTAAGTTAAATTCTAATGAAAAAGTGGCAACCAAAAAGTTGCTTAATCAATAGTTTTAATGGTAGGTAATTATTTTAAATTCGGATTTTTTATCCGGGTTTTTTTTATTCTTTCCACCTAATAGTTTCCATAATATGTTGAATGTCTTTCTTTAAATAGTTAGCAGCTGGAAGAATTGAATCGTAGTTAGGTTTGGCGTAAAAGTATAAAGAACCAGTTATAAAATGAGTAATGCTATCGGTTACATAAAATTGCGATTGCGAAGCTGCATTACCACCAATTTCGTAAAACATACCGTAAACTTTATTTATAGGATCTAAAAAAGGTTGTTCTATAATCTCGTCGGCTCTTTGAGAATGCTTTTGTGTAATGTTTTGTGCGTCTATTAAATAAGGTTCTAGATTATTATTTATAACCTCTTTATAGGTCATGTAAATGGTTCCTTTTAGCGATGGATACCTAATTTCTAAACCATACGTTTTTTGGTCGGCAGACACTTTTATATTACTAACATCTTTAGCAAACTTGTTTTTTTCGAAAGTAAAAGGAAGTTCCGATTTAATTTGAACATAGTGTTGTATAGGATACTCCAATCTTAAAAAGGCTTTTGGTTTGGGTATGGGGTCGTTCCCACACGAGATGCAACAGGTAATTAATAATAATAGAAAAAAAGTTCTCATTTAATTAATGGTGATTTTTACTTGTTTAATACGTTTCTTGTCTAAAGACTCTATAGTGAAAACGAAGTTTTCAAAATGTATTTTGCTTTCTAGTTTAGGAAAGCTTCCAGATATTTCTAGCACAAAACCTGCAATGGTTTCTGCTTCACCTTTTTTGTCCTCAAAAACAGCTTCATTTTCAACCTTAGTGATTCTATAAAAATCTTTTAAAGTGGTTTTACCTTCAAAAACAAAATTGTTATTATCTAATTTTGAATAAATAAGATCATCGTCATCAAATTCATCGCTTATATCGCCAACAATTTCTTCAATAACATCTTCTAACGATACAATCCCTGAAGTGCCTCCATACTCATCTACAACAACCGCTAAATGCACTTTCTTTTCTTGAAACGCTTGCATTAAATCGTCCAATTTTTTATTCTCAGGCACAAAAAAGGGTTCACGTAATAAAGAGGTCCAATTAAATTGTTTTTTACTCAAATGTGGCAACAAATCTTTCACATATAAAATGCCAATAACAGTATCAACATTATCTTGAAATACAGGAATTCGTGAATAACCATTTTTAATAATTTCTGGAATAATATGGTTATACTTTAACGTGTTATCCAGCGCAAAAATATCTATACGTGGTCGCATTACCTGTTTTGTATCGGTATTACCAAACGATACAATACCTTGAAGTATTTTGTGCTCTTCTCTAGTTGTGTCTTCTTCGCTTGTTAACTCTAAAGCTTGCGATAGTTGGTCCACACTCATATTGGATTTTTGTTTTCCTAATTTATTATGCATAGCAATGGTAATACTACGCATAGGCAAACTCAAAGGGGAAATTATAACATCTAGAAACCGCAATGGGTATGCCATGAATTTTGCAAACGTCACACTATTACGACTTGCATATATTTTTGGCAAAATTTCACCAAAAAATAGGATTAAAAAAGTAACAATAACGACTTCAATAATAAATCTTGTAATTGCCGAAGAAGTACCAATAAAAAAATAATCGCCTAAATAAGCAAACAATATAACAATAGCAATATTTATAAAGTTGTTGGCTACTAAAATGGTTGCTAAAAGTTTTTTAGGTTTTTCTAAAAGTTTAGAAATTATCTCTATAGGTTTTGAGCTTTCTTCTAAGGGTGTTTCTAAATCTGTTTGGGTTAACGAAAACAAAGCTACTTCGGCACCAGAGATTAATGCCGAACAGAGTAACAGCAAAAAGAATAGTATAATTCCAGATACGATTGATGTATCTATCGATGTGAAAGAGATTATTAAACTAATGGGATCAGGGTCCAAATCTATATGTTTTGGTTAATATTAAAATGGCAAATCGTCATTATTATCTCCAATAGGCTCGCTTACTTGGTTTTTTGTTTGTTGCTTAGTTGAAGGTTGTGTTCCTAGAGTATTACTACTTTCGTTTTTGGTAGTTAAAAACGTAAAATCTGTACAGTGAATCTCTGTTGAATAGCGATCATTGCCTTTGTCGTCTTGCCATTTACGGGTTTTAATCCTACCTTCTATATATACCTTATCGCCTTTGCTTAAGTATTTTTCGCAAATTTCAGCTGCTTTATTACGTACTACAATATTGTGCCATTCGGTATTGGTGATGCGCTCATTGGTTTGTTTGCTTGTATAAGTTTCGTTTGTTGCTAAAGGAAAACGACCTATACAATTTTTATCATCAAAATAATGCATTTTTACTTTATCTCCCAAATGCCCAATTAGCATTACCTTGTTTAATGTTCCAGACATAATAATTTGTTTTAGACCACAAAATTAGTGGTTTTTAAGTTGATTTATTTAAAAGTAATAAAAAAGCTCTTAAAAATTAAATTGTTCAATAAAATTTCCAATTAATATTGGAACAGCATGTTGTCTAATTTTAGAAATTGGAGTACTTTCTTTTGGAAGGGTATGAGTTTTAATAATCCAGAATTTCGTATACAGGTGTTGGTGCGATAGTTTATGTACAATATCCTTATCGTTATATAAACTAAGCTCATACGTATTACCATTTAAAAAGGGCTTAACTGTTAAATGCGATATCAAAACATTTTTCGTCAAACTCTTTTTAGATTCTATTAATGGAAATTGATACAGGTTTTGCCAGATGCCTTTTTTGGTTCGTTGCTCAAGGATGGTTTTACCATCATTAGAAAGAAACACCAAGAAGTTAAAATACTTTTTACTAACCTTTGTTTTTTTAAGTTTTACAGGAAGCCTATCGGTCTTGTCCAACTCATAGGCTTTGCAGCCATTTTGTAAAGGACACTCGTTACAGCTAGGGTTTGCTGGCTTGCATTGCAAAGCACCAAACTCCATAATAGCTTGGTTGTAATCTCCAATATTAGTTTTTGGAAGAAGCTGTTGCGCTAAGGTTTTAAACTCTTTAATGCCTTTTGTACTATTAATAGGTGTACAAATATTAAAATATCGCGATAACACCCTGTACACATTTCCATCTACCACAGCAGTAGGTTGGTTGTAGCAAATAGAAGCAATGGCACTTGCGGTATAATCGCCAATGCCTTTAAGAGCAATTAGTTCTTTATGGGTTTTAGGAAATTGATTATGTAGTTCATTAGAAATATACTTAGCCGAAAAATGCAAATTCCTAGCTCTAGAATAGTATCCTAGACCTTGCCATAATTTTAAAACCTCCGATTCTTTGGCGTTTGCAAGAGCATTTACAGTAGGAAATTTGCTTACAAAAGCTTCATAATAAGGCTGTCCTTGTTTAATTTGAGTTTGCTGTAAAATTATTTCAGATAACCATATTAAATAAGGATTCTTGGTCTTTCGCCAAGGCAAATCACGTTTATGTATTGAATACCAATTAATTAAAATATTTGAAAAAATCATTTCAAAATTATATGAGCAGCAAAAATAAACGTTTATTGGGTTAAAATTTAATGATTTAGGCTTGAAATATTGAATATAAAATACATATATTTGCATCCCTTAGAATAAAATAGATAACCCTAAAAAATAATTAATAATGACGAAGGCTGATATAGTAGCTAAAATTTCTGAGAAATTAGGAATTGAAAAAGGAGATGTACAAGCAACAGTAGAAACTTTTATGACAGAAGTTAAAAACTCTTTAGAGAGTGGAGACAATGTTTATTTAAGAGGATTTGGTAGTTTCATCGTAAAAACAAGAGCAGAAAAAACAGGTAGAAATATTTCAAAAAATACTACTATTAAAATTCCAGCTCACAACATACCAGCATTTAAGCCTGCAAAAGTTTTTGTAGAAGGCGTAAAAGCGAATGTTGAAGTTAAATAAGACACAAAAAAATATTAACTTAAAAAAGCATTATTTATGCCAAGTGGTAAAAAACGCAAAAGACACAAGGTAGCGACGCATAAGCGTAAAAAAAGAAGACGCGCTAATCGTCACAAGAAAAAATAATT
>CALZKX010000041.1 GCA_945788155.1 uncultured Flavobacteriaceae bacterium | reverse complement strand
TATGAAAATTACCGCTTTGTTTTGCAACATTTAGGGTAACAGTTGGTAAAGGATTTTCAATTATAAACGTTGCTTGTTGAATTTTGTTTTCTATTTCTTGAGTGGCTTCTTTTTGAGCTAATTGATTATGCGTTTCAATTTGGTTAACATAATAGTTAGACGCTACAAAGCCGCCTAAAGTTAATGCTATAACCGCAATAGCTGCATATTTTAAGTAATTTCGAGATTTGCGTTTTTCTTGAGTAATTGTAAGAGGCACAGCTTTTTCAATGTTTTCAACTTGCCCTTTATAAGCTTCTCTTGCAATGTTTGGAGATACGAATTGAGCTAACCCAAAAGCATCAGTTAAATAGTTTAAATGGTAAGAAGGCTCAAATGTAATATTACCTTCGTTATTTAAACTAATATCGCCAATATTTTTAAAAGATAAGGTTTCTCCTTGTGCTAAATAAGATTTAAGAGATTTTGTTTTTTTTGCAATCTTCTTTACCGCAACTTCATAAGGCGTTTTTTCAACATCAGCTATATAATTTGCCAACAAACCATCATTGTTTTTAAGCTGTTCATTAAATGACAATACTTTTTTAGGAGGGTAAAATGTATTACTTGAAGTATTGACTTTTGCAGATACAGGCTGTGTTAAAAATGCGCCAAAATCTGGAATAATAACACATTCATATCTGTATAATAAATCGCTTATATAGGTTTCCAATTGCATAGAAACAAAGTTAAAAATTTTTCAATCCGTAAAAAAGTTCCTCTAACTATTTATTAACAATGTAATTTTTAGTTTCTTGTACACTGTAATTCAATTATATGCATGCCCAATACTAATTTATTATTTGCTTTAGCCCTGCAAAATGCACCTAATATTGGTGACATTACTGCTAAAAAATTGATAGCGCACTGTGGTTCGCCAGAAGCCGTGTTAAACGAAAAGAAGCAAAATTTGCTTAAAATTGCAGGTATTGGTAGATATGCGCTAAGTGATTTGCGTAAAGACATTTTACTGCAAAACGCCGAAAAAGAACTGGAGTTTATAAAGGAACATAATATTGTTAGTCATTATTTTATGGAGAGCAGTTATCCAGAGCGATTAAAGCATTGCGTTGATGGTCCTATTTTATTATTTCAGAAAGGAAATATTACTATTCAAAACCAGCACATTATTAGCATTGTAGGCGCAAGAAAAATAACAACACAAGGCATTGCCAATTGTGAAGCGATTATAGAACGATTAGCACCATATAACCCAATTATAGTTTCCGGATTTGCTTACGGAACAGATATTACTGCTCAAAAAACAGCCTTAAAACACAATTTGCAAACAATTGGATGCTTGGCTCATGGTTTAAATCAAATTTACCCCAAGGCTCATAAAAAATATGTTTTTGATATTGAACAGCATGGAGGGTTTTTTACCGATTTTTGGAGTACAGATGAGTTTGATAGAAATAACTTTTTAAAGCGAAACCGAATCATTGCTGGACTTAGTGAAGCAACCATAGTAATAGAATCTGCCGAAAAAGGCGGAAGTTTAGTGACTGCAGATATTGCAAATTCTTATAATAGAGAAGTATTTGCTGTCCCAGGACGTATTACAGACACACAAAGCGTTGGGTGTAATAACTTAATTAAACTACAACGTGCGCATTTGCTCTCTAAAGCCGAGGACATACCTTATATTTTAAATTGGAAGTTAGAAAACGAGAAAAAACCAGTTCAAAAACAGTTATTTGTTGAGCTGGATACTGATGAAAAGTTGATTTATAATTTTTTAAAAGACAATGGCAAAGAATTACTCGACTTAATTGCCTTAAAATGCAACATGCCAACGTTTAGAGTGGCTTCTATTTTATTGAATATGGAGTTAAAAGGCGTTGTGAGACCATTGCCTGGGAAACAGTTTGAGGTTATTTAAAGTGGCTTGGTTTTTGTGGTTAAGAAGTTGTAAACAAATATTTTATGTATATTTACAAACTTAATTTTCATTATGAGTAATAATCCTGTTTTTACCAAAAATCCATATGACATTGAAGAATTAAAAATGTCTAAAGATTCTTTTTCTGTAAAAGTTAATGCTATTACTGGTCAAGATGGAGAGTTTTGGGTTTCAATAATTCCTTCTTTAAACATTTCGGGTTATGGTAACTCTAAAGAAGAAGCCCAAGAGTCTTTACATCATCACATGAAAACTTTTTGGGATGAATTGAAAAAACTGAAAATGAATAAAAGGGATCTTATGTTAAAAAATTTAGGATGGAATAATAAATTTTACGCGAAAAAGCAATATTCAAAAGCTTATATAGATGATAACGGAGTTCTTCAGAATCTACAATTTGCTGAAATTAATTCTTTAGAAACAGCTGCTTAAAATTATTAATGGGAAACAATCGACCAGTTAAAACCAAAGATTGAGTTAGATTCCTTAAAGCACATGGTTGTAAATATCTAAGAACCAAAGCTTCTCATGATCACTATAAGTACCCTAATTGTTGGAGAACAGTAACTCATAGAGAAAAAGATAAAGAAATTCCGTCAATGCATCTTCGTACGAATTTAAAAACAATGGGATTAACTATAGAATATCTTTATAACTGGATTAAAGAGAATTAGTAACCAACTTTAGTCCTCACACGTTTTAAAACACCATCAGCCACCACTTTGGCTTTTTCAGCACCAAAAGCCAAAGCTTTATCAATTTCGTTGAGGTTATCCATGTAGTAATTATAACGTTCTCTTTCAGTAGAAAATTTATCAATTAACAATTCAAATAAAGCCTGTTTAGCATGTCCATAACCATAACCACCTTGTTCGTAATTGGCTTTCATGTCTGTTATTTGTTCGTAATTGGCAACCAAAGCATAAATAGCGAAACAGTTACAGGTTTTCCAGTCTTTAGGCTCTTCCAAAGGTGTACTATCTGTAGCAATAGACATAATTTGTTTGCGTAATTGCTTGTCTGGTAAAAACAAATTAATAATGTTATTTTGGCTTTTACTCATTTTTCCACCATCAGTTCCCGGAACATACATGGTATCTTTTTGCACATCAGCTTCAGGCATTACAAAGGTACCTCCAACCTTTGCATGAAAACGCGAAGCCACATCACGTGTCATTTCAATATGCTGTAATTGATCTTTCCCAACAGGAATAATATTGGCATCATACAATAAAATATCGGCAGCCATAAGCATTGGATAGACAAATAAACCTGCGTTTACATCTTCTAGTCTATCTGCTTTATCTTTAAAACTATGTGCTAAAGTGAGTCGTTGATATGGGAAGAAACAACTTAAATACCAAGATAATTCAGTAACCTGTGGCACATCGCTCTGGCGATAGAAAACGGTTTTATCAATATCTAATCCAAAAGCCAACCAAGCAGCAGCTGTAGAATAGGTATTGTGCTTTAACAGTTCGGCATCTTTTATTTGAGTTAATGAGTGCATATCAGCAATAAAAAGGAACGATTCGTTGCCTTGATCGTTACTCATTTGTATTGCAGGGATAATTGCCCCTAAAAGATTTCCCAGATGTGGCGTTCCTGTACTTTGTACTCCAGTTAGTATTCTTGCCATAGTATTTCCTGCGAAAGCAGGAATCTTATTAATTAAACAATAAGCAAAGGTAATTTTTTTGATAGAATAGCTCAATTATTTTAGTAGTTTTGATGTAGATGAAATTTCTAAAATATCCTTTCTGGATTTTATATCGTATTTGGTTCTATGTATTGGTTGCGATTCCAATCATTATTTTATTTCCTTTTTTAGTATTCTCAATTTCTAATGAAAAATGGTATCCTTTCTTTTTTAAACTAGCGCGTATTTGGGCTAAGTTTATTTTAATTGGAATGGGTTTGCCATGGAAAATAACACATGAACAGGAGATTGAAAAAGGAAAAAGCTATATGTTAATTGCCAATCATACTTCTATGATAGACATTATGCTTATGCTTGTGACTGTTAAAAACAACCCATTTGTATTTGTTGGTAAAAAGGAATTAGCAAAAATCCCGCTTTTTGGATTTTTCTATAAAAGAACGTGCATTTTAGTAGATAGAAGTAGTGCTAGAAGCAGGCAAGCTGTTTTTTTAAGAGCACAAAGAAGATTACAACAAGGGACTAGTATATGTATTTTCCCAGAAGGGTTAGTCCCTGAAGAGGGTGTAATATTGGACGATTTTAAAGATGGTGCTTTTAGGCTAGCTATTAATCATAAAATTTCAATTGTCCCTATAACTTTTTATGATAACAAAAAACGGTTTTCATATAATTTATTTAGTGGTGGTCCAGGGGTGTTACGAGTTAAGGTTCATAAATTTTTCAAAACAGAACATTTAAAAATAGAAGACACAAAACAACTTAATAGTGTTTCTAGAAGTGTTATTTTACAAGAATTACAATCATAAAAAAAGCCACTCCAAATAGAGTGACTTTTAAAATTATTGACACTTCTAAGCAGAAGTACAATAACCAACCTAACCAACTAAAATTTTTAAAACTTAAAGCTTAAACCAGAATAAACTCCTATAAAATATGGCTTAAAGTTGCCGGAAGTATTTCTAAAAGTGTTTAATTGATATTTAAACATAGGTTCAAGATTTAAATTTAATTTATTAGATAACTTATAGTTAAAACCAAATCCAAGGTTAGCACTATAACTCAAATTATTAATATTTG
>CALZKX010000040.1 GCA_945788155.1 uncultured Flavobacteriaceae bacterium | reverse complement strand
TTTACAGTACATAAGCAAGCAGGAAGCTTGTATTTGTAACGATATTGTTGATGAAATTGGCTTAGCACAAGCAACAATTTCACAACATTTAAAGGTTATAAATGATGCAGGTTTGCTTGATGGTACTTTTGAAGGGAAAAGCCTATGTTACTGCCTAAATGTTAACCGCTTTCAAGAATTACAAAGCATATTTAATTCATTTTTTAATCAAACAAAATCAAACTGCTGTTAACGCCTAAGGCGTATTTATTTATCTCACTTAAACGAAAACATAAATTTATAGACATGAAAACAAAAGAATTATTGGAAGTCTTTAACGAACATAAAGATAAGTCGTTACTTTTTGAATACAAACCTAACGAGTTTGTAAAAGCAAATTACCATATTACCGAAGTTAAACATACTAAAATTGATTCGGTCGATTGTGGTTCAGGGACAGATGCTTGGAATGAAACCATTATACAGTTATATGAAAGCCCTGATGAAATTGGAAAAACAGAATTTATGACTGTTTATAAAGCGTTGAGCATTCTAAATAAAGTGGGCAAAATGAAGCCTTACGACATGGAAGCAGAGGTTAAGTTTGAATACAGTAATAATAAATTTCACACAGCTCAAATGTTTGTTAACGATTTCGAAATACGCGATAGTAATTTAATTATTAAGTTAGGCGTAGAAAAAACTGACTGTAAAGCTAAAACGGTTTGTGGTATTGTTGAAGAATTGAAAGCTGAATTAGTACAAGATGAGCCTTGTTGCTCACCTGAAGGAAATTGTTGTTAGCTTTTGTCAATTCTGAGTGTCACACTGAGCGCAGTCGAAGTACAAACGAAGAATCTTATTAAATGAAAATCATAATCCGAACATTTAAAGAACACGATTGGACTTCGGTTTCAAGAATTTATGCAGAAGGCATTGCCACTGGAATTGCAACTTTTGAAACCGAAGTGCCTTCTTGGGATGTCTGGAATGAAAAATTCATAAAAAAATGCCGTTTAGTAGCTCAACTCAATGATAATGTTGTTGGGTTTGCAGTAGTATCTCAAGTCTCTAAGCGTAAAGTTTATAAAGGTGTTGCAGAAGTAACTGTATATGTAGCTCAAGAAAAAAGAGGAGAAGGTATAGGTAAACAACTGCTTGAAGCTTTAGTTGATGAAAGTGAGAAACAAGGGTTTTGGACCTTGCAAGCAGGCATTTTCTCAGAAAACATAGCAAGTATTGAATTGCACAAAAAATGTGGGTTTAGAGTCGTAGGCATTAGAGAAAAAGTAGGCAAACGCGATGGTATATGGTACGATAATGTGTTAATGGAAAGACGAAGCCCAAAGTTTTTATAAATGTTAGGTTGAGCTGTCACATCGAGCGGAGTCGAGATGCGAAACCTTTAGAATAAATGAGTTGACTTAAAAAAGATTCCTGCCTTCGCAGGAAATATTATGTAAAGCATTTTAGTATTGTGTAAAGGAAACTCATGTAGAAGGCAAATGGCTTACGGTTGATTAAACTATTTTTTGGTCATTAGGAAATTAAGATTGCATCATCATTTTTTAGACCCTTCAAAAGTTGAAGGAACCGAAAAGGAAATTGATGTGGCTTTTTTAAAGGCTAGGAATGAAATAAAAAATTATGTAACGAGATTTGTTGCCAGTAATTTTAAAAACTAATTATCATAATTATTACTTGGGGCATTTGGAGTAAATAAATTTATTTTGGGATATATTAAAGAAGGTATTATGATGTTAGTTATAACCTTAATTTTAGGGTTTGTAACTTGTGGTATTGCGGCTTCCCTTATGGTAATTGTGTTGTTAATTGAAGATATAATATACCTCACAAAGTCAGATGAAGATTTTTATAACACGTATCAATTAGGAAAAAAACCATGGTTTTAATTTTTAATTGAAAAGGGTATAGAATATCACATTTTTAATCATTAGAATTCCCTGACGCTTTACGTCGGAGGTTTTAGAGGAAAGTTTGAAAACGGATGGTTTTCATCAAATGTTAAAACTTTCTTCCGTTGAATACCTCGTGGGCTTGCCCCGAGGATTATTTATTAAAAGGCTAATATAGGCAATTATAACTTTTTAGAATTTTTATGTTCAATAATTAAGAAATCAAGAGGTAGAGTATCTCCCATTCGTTGTTTGCCTAAATTACCACCAAATCTAACAGTTTCTGGAGGAGTGTGATTTCCAAAATGATCTATGTAAAATCCATCGTCAAAACTTTCTACTGATGATTGTTTCTCTCCTTTATATAAAATATTTAGTTTGTCTATTAATTCTACATAAACTGTATTACTGTTTTTTATGCGTGAAACTTCAATAAACTTTTTTTGGTTTATTGAGGAGTTACCATTGTATAGTCTATATCCTTTTTCATTTAATTGTTCTTGCGCTAATGCTCTCATAAAATGTAGTACCGATCCTTCATAAGTTTCCTTTCGTTTTTGTAAAGTTAGTTTAGAGGGCTTTTTTTCAAGTGATTTAAAAAAACTTGCACCAGAATAATAAACATAATCTAGATTAAGACGTTTTTTATTTTTACTTACAGATAAATAATTTACTTCAAAATGATTTAATTCAACTGTTATAAGGTATTTTAAAATGTTGTTTTTAATTACAATAGGAGATTTTGCATGGGCAGTGAGTTGTTTTTTGTTTTTATTATATCTTAGGACAATATCATCTTTATTTAATATTTTACTGGATTTTCCGTTTTTGGTTTCTCCTAAATAATGCTTTATAAATTCTTTAAGTTTTAATTCTCTAGACCAAGCATTTTTATGAGTTAAAATTATTTCATCTAAAACCTCGTTTGATTCGTACAAATAAATTGCCATTTCTTCATTAGTAGGAAATTCTTCAAACATTTGGGTTTTATAGCCAATAAAGGAAACTATTAGTGGTGTACGAATATTCCTGTTATACTTTAAAATAAAAACACCTTTCTCATTTGATGTGGTTCCAATAGTTGTATTGTCAAAATAAATTGAAGCACCATTGATAGGGTTGTTGGTATTACCATCTAAGATAACACCAGTAATTACTTGGGAAAAACAAACATTAGAAATAAGAAAAAATATAATAAGAGGGTAGATTAATATTGATAGTTTCATAAATAATGATGGTTTAGAATTGTAGTAACCAATTTACAAAAAATATGACTAAAACTCAATATCTATCAAAATCACCCATAAACTTACTTTCTAACTCTGCTTGGAATTCTTCCATAACAGGACGTACAGTACTGTCTGGTAAGCCGGCACTGAGATAAAATTTTATTTCGAAACATTTGTTAATCAATACTATTATTTTTACCTAAACCGTAGTTAATTGGTAATAAGTCTCCTATGCGTTGGTCGCCCATTACACCACCAAAAAGCAATTCTTTAATCGGTGAATAATTCCCATATTTATCTACATAAAAATGAGTAACTAATGGTTTTAAAACGGATTGATATTTTAATTTAAATAGAATATCAACCTTTGTTTCAAGAGCTACTTTTTTAAACGAAGAATTACTAATGTCTTCAACTTTAAAAAACTGCCACTCATCTACTTGTAACCTTTTGTAAAAAATATCAAAACCTTCTTTTCTTAGGTTTTTATCAAATAATGAGCGCATAAAATGCTGTACAGATCCTTTGAAAGCTTTTTCTCTATTTACAGATATGCTTCGCTTATTTGTCGTGTTTAAATCTTTATAAAATGCTGTTCCTGTGTACAATACAGACTGTATTGAATATTTATCTAGTTTTGGATCTACATAACGAAATACAATTTCAAAATCTATAATATCATAAGTAATTTCATATTGCAAACTCCTATTTTTAACTAATACAGGTTTTTTAGCACTAACTGTAAGTGTGTTATTTTTTTTATTATATCGTAATATTAAGTCTTCTTCATTTAGAATTCTACACGACTTAGAAAACTTTGAAAATCCTAAAAATTGTTTTCTAAACAGCTTAATTTTTTGTTTACGAGAAAGACCATCATCTGCATAAACAACAACTTCATTTAATTGATTTAAAGCCTCCTTTAGTTTAATTGTAATATTGCTTTTGCTTCTGTAATCCGAAACGATAACAGTCTCATAACCTAAGTAAGAAATAATAAGATTAGATTGTATAGCATCTGAATATTCTATGGAAAAATTCCCAGACGCATCGGTAGTTGTTCCTATTGTGGTATTATCAAAATAGATAGATACAGCCATAAGAGGCTGTTTTGTTTTAATATCAAAAACCTTTCCTGAAAGTGTTTGAGAGTAAATAAACGATGTGGTAATGAAAAAACATAATGTCTTACTCATCGTTATTATTTGAAAATTTACGTTCTAATTCAGCTTGAAACTCTTCCATAACTGGCTTTACAGTACTTTCTGGCAAGTCGGCAATTTTTATATACATCAACCCATCAACTGCATTGTTAAACAAAGGGTCAACATTAAAAGCTACCAATTTAGCATTTTGCTTAATGTATTTTTTAAGTAATACAGGCAAACGCAATGCACCTGGTTCCACCTCGTCAATAATTTTATCGAATTTGTTTAAATCTGCTTCGGTGGCATCAAAAACAAAGTCTTTATCGGCATCTTTTAATTTTACTTTAAATTCCTTTTTTGGATGTACATATTGTGCTACATAAGGATCGTAGTAATGCGATTTCATAAACTCAATCATTAATGATTTTGAGAAGTTAGAAAACTGATTGCTAATACTTACACCACCTATTAAATATTTATGCTCTGGGAATCGTAATGTTGTATGAACAATACCTTTCCACAGTAAAAACAATGGCATAGGTTTTTGCTGATAGCTTTTTATAATAAAAGCACGTCCCATTTCTATGGACTGACTCATCATTTTATAAAGTTCAGGTTCAAACCTAAATAAATCTTGAAGGTAAAACCCATCGATACCAAATTTCTCGAAAATCTTAGAACCTAATCCCATACGGTAAGCACCTGCTATTACTTTTTTATCGGCATCCCAAAGAAACATGTGGTGATAATGAGTATCAAATTTATCCAAGTCTATCGCTTCATTGGTGCCTTCACCAACTTCTCTAAAAGTAATTTCTCTTAAACGACCAATTTCGCGTAAAATATTTGGTATTTGTTGGGCAGGGCATAAATAGACCTCGTAGTTTTTACTTTTTAAAAGCCTACAGTCACTTTCGTTTAGAGCCTCAACCTCTGAAGCCATAGTTTTAGTGCTTACTGGAGTTACAATGTTTTTAGGGGCTTTTGGAACTTTTAAACTAGACTGAAAGTTATCAAGTCTTTTAGGTTTTTCAAAAACATTAGACAACATATACGTTTTTCGTCTAATGAACTCTGAAAAATCTTTTAAGGATTCATGCTCTTTCTGGTCATTAACAGAAATTGGTTTTCCAACTCTCACCTTTATGGTTCTATGCTTTTGTGTTAGCAATTCTGAAGGTAATTTTGCGGTACGCATTGTATCGCTAATTTTTGAAAGCCTATAAAACAAACGACTGTTTTTTGCATGAAAATAAATTGGAACAACAGGGACTTCGGCCTTTTTTACGAGCTTCATAGCAGCCTCTTCCCAAGGTTTGTCAACTACTAGTTTGCCATCTTTATAAGTAGATACTTCTCCTGCCGGAAAAACACCTAAAGGATGTCCTTGCCTTAAATGCAACAAAGAATTTTTAAAGCCAGCAACACTTGATTTAATATCCTTTCTATCTTCAAATGGATTAACAGGCATTATATAAGGCTTTAAAGGCTCAATGCGGTGCAATAAAAAATTGCCTATAATTTTAAAATCACTTCGTTGTTCAATCATTAATTTAAGAAGTAAAATACCATCAATACCACCTAAGGGATGGTTGGAAACTGTGATGTAGGCACCATCTTTTGGGAGGCGTTTTAAGTCTTCATCTGGGATTTCAAATTTTATTTGAAAATCGTTTAAAAGTGCATTTAAAAAAGAGAGATCTTTAAGGTGTTTATTTCTATTGTAAATTTTATTAATGGCAGAAATATTAAGGACTTTCATTAGTATCCAACCAAAAAAAGTTCCAATAAACCCATACTTATCAATATGAATGGCTTTTGCTACTTCTTTTGCGGTTACGAGTCCCATTTAGTTATTTTAATGAAAGAGTTACAAACCTAATCAATTTTTTCATATTGATAAAGACAAAAGGATGCCTTATTTTGTTACTATTTGAACGGTTTCTTGGTAAATTTGTTTCAATAAAATGGTTTTATCTTTCTCTAATGATTTAATAACTTGACTGTTATAATGGCGAATGGTGTAAAGGGACACGTTGTTAAAGAAATCTACCTTAAATTTTGCTTTAAGATGCAGTAATAATTCGTCAAGATTATCATAGTTATTATCTACGCAAACCGAAAAACTTATAGCCGAATTTTGTATAACATCTACTTTCATTTTATAAAGGTGAAGCAATTGAAAAATATGACTTATATTTTCTTCTACAATAAATGAGAAATCCAATGAAGATAGGGAAATTAATACCTGATTTTTCTTAACTATAAAACAAGGGATTTTTGGCTCAAGATCGATGTCTTTACTAACCGAAGTCCCTTTTTCTTTGGGGTTTTTAAAGGATTTTACAAACAAAGGTATTTCTTTTCTTTGTAAGGGTTGCAACGTTTTAGGATGAATGACTGAAGCACCATAAAAAGCCAACTCAATAGCCTCTCTATAGGATATTTTATGTAATAATTGTGTGTTTTCAAAATATCTTGGATCGGCATTTAGAACACCTGGAACATCTTTCCAAATGGTAACACTTTCGGCATTTAGGCAATAAGCAAAAATAGCAGCTGTATAATCACTTCCTTCCCTTCCCAGAGTTGTAGAAAAATTATTTTTGTCGCTTCCTATAAAACCTTGAGAGAGGTTTAAAACAGAAGTGTTTACTTTTTTTGATATATGTTCTTGAGTAGCATCCCAATCTACAGTTGCATTTCTATAATAACTGTCTGTTTTAATTAAATTTCTAGCATCCAATAAACTGTTTTTTATACCTAAAACATCAAGATAATTACTTATAATTGTGGTAGATGCAAGCTCTCCAAAACCAACTACTTGATCATATATAAAGTTGTAATCTGGTGATTTGTTTCTGCTTAAGAAAGTGTTTAGCTCTTCAAATAGATGGTCTATGGTTTTAAAAACCGGATGGTTTTCGTCCCGATAGCTATCGGGATCAAAAAGGTCCAATAAAATAGCATTATGGAATTTTTTTACTTCTTGAATAGAACTTTGGAGTTCTTTTACATTATTTAAGTAATTATCGATAACACCTTCAAGTGCATTAGTGGTTTTTCCCATTGCCGAAACAATTACCAATGTATTCTCGTACCCAACAGTTTGTATTACATTTACTAGATTTTTTACGCCTTGAGCATCTTTAACCGATGCGCCACCAAATTTAAATATTTGCATTAGCCTAATTTTGATATATAATTTTTAATCCCTTTTTCATCTAAATGCACAACATCCCAATCACGTAAAATTTTGGCTCCTTTCGCTTCATATAATTTTATGGCACCTTTGTTCCAATCTAGAACCTCCCAGTTAATACGTTTCACGCCTAATTTATGACCATACATAACGACTTTATCTAGAAGTGCAGTACCAATGCCATGACCTCTCATTTTTTGGCTTACAATCAAATCTTCAAGGTGTATTATTTTTCCTTTCCAAGTAGAAAAGCGGTTATAAACAATGGCAGTTCCTTGTACTTTATTATTTGCTTCGGCAACAAAACACTTAAACGCTGGTTGATCTCCAAAGCCATCTTTTTGTAAATCATTAATAGTCACTTCAACCGCATCGGCTTCTTTTTCAAATTCTGCTAACTCTTTTATGAGTGCCAAAACACTGGGCATATCATTTTTGGTAGCATCTCTAATTGTAAAATTCATTATAATTATCTAGAAAATTATTAAGGCCAAAGATAGTTTAAAGTTGATAATATTGTTTATTTATTATATAACGAAACCGCATAAATTTGTTAAAAAGTACGATATTTGCACAAAATTAACCACAACCTTATATGTCTCAAAAAAATCAAACTTTAGGAGAGTTTATTATTGAAAACCAAACGTCTTTTAAATATACTTCGGGAGAATTATCACGATTGATAAATTCGATAAGATTAGCTGCTAAAGTTGTGAATTATGAAGTGAACAAAGCTGGTTTGGTAGATATTCTTGGAGCTGCTGGCGATCAAAACATCCAAGGTGAAAATCAGCAAAAATTGGATGTTTATGCGAACGAAAAATTTATTCAAACGCTTACAAATAGAAATATAGTATGTGGTATTGCAAGTGAAGAAGAAGACGATTTTATAACCATTAACAGCCAAGATGAAAACAACCAAAACAAATACATAGTTTTAATAGATCCATTGGATGGATCTTCCAATATTGATGTAAATGTATCGGTTGGCACTATTTTTTCTATTTATAGACGTGTTACTCCTGTTGGCACTCCTGTGACTTTAGAAGATTTTTTACAAAAAGGAAACCAACAAGTAGCAGCAGGATATGTTATTTATGGAACTTCTACAATGCTAGTATATACAACAGGCGATGGTGTTAATGGCTTTACTTTAAATCCTGCTATTGGTACTTTTTATTTATCGCATCCAAACATGCAATTTCCTGAAGACGGACAAATATATTCTGTAAACGAAGGAAATTATATTCGTTTCCCACAAGGAATTAAAGATTATATAAAATATTGCCAGTTAGAAGAAGGCGATCGTCCTTATACTTCAAGATACATAGGTTCTTTAGTGTCCGATTTTCATAGAAATATGATAAAAGGAGGTGTCTATATGTATCCTGAAAGTTCAAGATATCCAACCGGAAAATTACGCTTACTTTACGAGACCAACCCAATGGCATTTATAGCCGAACAAGCCAATGGTAAGGCTAGTGACGGTTTTAATAGAATTTTAGATTTAAAACCAACCCAGTTACATCAACGTGTGCCATTTGTTTGTGGAAGTAAAAATATGGTTGAAAAGGTTGAAGAGTTTATGCAAAATGCCAAATAAACCTAAGTATAAGATATAAAAAAGAGGCTGTCTGAAAAGTGATTTTATTGTCATTTTGAGCTTAGTCGAAAAATCTCAATAATCTATAAATCAACATTTTAATTTTTATGAGATTCTTCATTTTCATTCAGAATGGCACTTTTTAGACAGCTTCTTTTTATTGTGCTTTTGTGATTATTGATTCATTGTTTTCATTTCTTCGGTAAATGTATCAAGATCAACTTCTTGATGCACCAACTTTAATGCCTTGTCTGTAATGTATTTTGTGTTTTCAGCTTTAAAACCTAAACCAATACAAAATTTTCTTAGCATTTTTATTTGATCCTTACCTTCAATATGATCTGCCCAAACCATTCTTGCTAAATCGTATAAACGTTCTAAACGTCTATCATACGATAAAGGCGGATTAATAGGATGGGATTTATAATCTTTTAATAGTTGCTTATATTCTTGCTCCGAAATATTTAAATTTCTAGCCAAACGATCCAAAAATGCTTTCTCGGCTTCATTAATAACATTGTCGCTCATAGCAACTCTAATAATAGCGGCAAAATGGTCTTCATTTCGTTTTTTAAAACCGCTATCAAATAAATCTGAAATTGACATATATTTAATTTGTTTTATCTAATGCAAAGATAATTAAACTTAGTGCATTTTGAATTTAAAAACAAAGCTTTTTTTAGTAACCAATAATATTGCGAATACTTAATTAAAACCATTCTTAATGTATATATAATAAAGAAGAATTTTAAAGCTAACAGATAATCACCTAATTATGTTAAATGTTATTTTCTCACAATAATATTTTATATTTGGTGTTTTTAAAATATCCTTGAATTAACGAGTAAAGAAATTTTTAAAAACCAAGAATGAACACATTAAAGCTTTTCCTCTTCACATCAATATTGTTAAGTTTCCTTTTTTATAATCAATCTGCTCAGGCTCAATTTTCTATAGGAGCAGGTTTTGGTATTCAAATACCAGGGAGACAAGATCTTAAATTTAGGCGTTATGAAGATGGTATCTTGCAGGAAAACATAAAAACCACCGAAGTACATTCATTTGTTTCCCCAATTTTAAATATAAACGCGACCTATTGGTTAGAAAAATATGGTTTTAGGCTAGATTATTACAGTTGGGAACATAGAAGCACAGCCAACGAGTTTGAAACCAACGAGCTTCCGCCATTTTATAAAATAGTGCAAGGTAGGGATGCTATTTTCTTTAATATTTTGCGAAAATCGCGATTCCCTTTTACATCCAAAGAAAATAAGAACACAACAGACAAGTATTCCTTTTTTGGTATTGGTATTGGTGAAACATTAACCGAAGTAGAAGGAGGGAGAACCCAATGGAGGGCAGCATTTAAACTATCATATAGCCTATCGTTACCAGTTACCAAAAAAATAAATGCCATACTGGAGTTTAAATATTTGCTTACAAGAGATATTGATACTTTGCCCAATCAAAATGGATGGTTTGTTGATACTTCAGGAAGATGGTTTCCGTTTAGGTTTGGCCCTCACTGGGATACTAGATATTATGTGTTTCAATTTGGGTTACAATGGAAACTTTTTAATTGATTTTTTATAAAAGTGGGTTTTAAAACCTAATCATGAAAACACCTAAAATATTTTTATTCAATTAATTATTCTTAAACTATATTTGTATCCTTAATACATCAATGTCCAATAAAGATGTACAAATTTTTTAGGTGAGCAAAACTATAATCTCGCAAACATATTTACAGTCTTTGCAACTGCAAAAACTGAAAAATGCTATTGCCAAAAATAAAAGTAGAATACATTTAAAAGGTCTTGTTGGCTCCTCGTTTTCGTTTGTTGTCTCTACTGCTTTTGAGCGTTCAGAAAAACCTTTTGTGTTAATTTTTAACGATAAGGAAGAAGCGGCGTATTACCTTAACGACTTGGAGCAACTTTTAAATAATAAAGATGTTTTATTCTATCCAGGGAGTTATCGAAGGCCTTATCAAATAGAAGAAACAGATAATGCCAATGTGTTACTTCGAGCAGAGGTTTTAAACAGAATAAATTCCAGAAAAAAACCAGCAATCATTGTTACCTATCCTGATGCGCTTTTCGAAAAAGTTGTGACCAGAAAAGAGTTAGAACGCAATACTTTAAAAATCACACAAGGCGATAATTTGTCCATCGATTTTGTTAACGAAGTATTGTTTGACTATCAGTTTAAACGCATTGATTTTGTGACCGAACCTGGTGAGTTTTCTGTTCGTGGTGGTATTGTAGATGTGTTTTCGTTTTCTCATGACGAGCCTTATAGAATTGAATTTTTTGGAGATGAAGTGGATAGTATTAGAACCTTTGATGTAGAAACGCAATTGTCAACAGAACAAATTAGAAAAATCAACGTTATTCCAAATGTTGCTAATAAGTTTTTAGAAGAGAATAGGCAAAGCTTCCTAAAATATATTGCACAAAAAACAGTAATTTTTACTAAAAATACCGATTTTCTCTTTGCTAGAATTGACGATTTTTACAGTAAAGCAATTGAAGCTTTTAATAATCTATCTTCCGATGTTAAACATGCTCAACCTGAAGAATTATTTTGTAATTCAACATTGTTAAAAAAACAATTTCTGGATTTTGCTTTAGTTGAGTTTGGCACAACAG
>CALZKX010000039.1 GCA_945788155.1 uncultured Flavobacteriaceae bacterium | reverse complement strand
CGAATAAGTTTCAGCATTTCATTTGCTGGCATATCAGCTAAACCACGAGCTTTTCGTGTTTCGTTAATTGCGGTTTTCATGAAATTTGTAACGGTTACTCCAGGAATCTCAACAGGATATTGAAATGATAAGAATATGCCTTTGTGAGCTCGCTCTTCGGCAGATAGCTCATCAATATCCTGACCTTCAAGGATTATTTTACCATTGTTAACTTCATATTCTTCTTTTCCTGCAATAACAGATGCCAAGGTGCTTTTTCCAGAACCATTTGGTCCCATAATAGCATGTACTTCTCCAGCTTTAACCTCAAGGTTAATGCCTCTTAGTATTGTTTTGTCTTCAACACTTGCGTGTAAATTTTTAATTTGTAGCATATTAATCTTTGCCTATGGTTATCATTTCGCCTCCTTCTGGGTTTGGCTTGCTCACTTTTAATATTTCTTTTATTTCAACACGTAATGGCCAACCTTCTTCATTTTTGGGCTTTGGTGTTATTATCCCTCTTATTTCTACTGGAACCATATCTGTATCAGCAGTTTTAAGTTTTATAGCTTGTTTGTTTAGCTCATGCATTTTTTCGTCTATAATAACTGCATACATTTCATTATGCGTTTGTAAAACGGCGGCATCAGCGTAATAAATAAACTCACCTTTTAACAGTGTTAAACCATCACTTTGTTTTTCTGTTCTTTCATCAATATCAGAAGAAATAGTTCCTTCCTTTTGCTCAGATTTGGCATCATTTTTACAGCTTATCAAAGCTGTTAGAGTTAATGCAATAAAGAATAATTTTTTCATTTTTGATTTCATTTAATAGATACTTCGACTGCGCTTAGTACGACATACTTTAATTTTTTTACCCTACCGATCCTTCTAAACTTATTTCTAATAATTTTTGAGCCTCTACAGCAAACTCCATTGGTAGTTTGTTTAATACTTCCTTACTAAAACCATTAACAATTAGTGCAATGGCTTTTTCGGTATCTATACCTCGTTGGTTGCAATAAAATATCTGGTCTTCGCCAATTTTACTGGTAGTGGCTTCGTGTTCTATTTTGGCTGTTTTATTTTTAGCTTCTATGTAAGGGAACGTATGTGCGCCACATTGGTTACCCATTAATAGGCTGTCGCATTGCGAAAAATTTCTAGCATTCTCAGCACGTGAGTTTATTTGTACTAAACCACGATAACTGTTTTGGGATTTCCCTGCTGAAATGCCTTTACTTATAATGGTTGACTTGGTGTTTTTGCCTAAGTGAATCATTTTGGTTCCCGTATCTGCTTGCTGATAATTGTTTGTTACTGCAATTGAATAAAACTCACCTACAGAGTTATCACCTTTCAAGACACATGAAGGGTATTTCCATGTAACTGCACTTCCAGTTTCTACCTGTGTCCAAGAAATTTTAGCATTGGTTTCGCACAAGCCTCTTTTGGTCACAAAATTGTAAACGCCTCCTTTGCCTTCGGCATTTCCAGGATACCAGTTTTGAACGGTTGAGTATTTAATTTCGGCATCATCCAAAGCAATTAGTTCTACAACTGCAGCGTGTAACTGGTTTTCGTCCCTACTTGGAGCTGTACAACCCTCTAAATAACTAACGTAGCTACCTTCATCGGCAATGACAAGAGTTCTTTCAAATTGTCCTGTTCCTGCTTGATTAATTCTAAAATAGGTTGATAACTCCATTGGACATCTAACTCCTTTTGGAATGTAGCAAAAACTACCATCACTAAATACAGCACTATTTAAAGCCGCATAGAAATTATCTTTTTGTGGTACTACAGTGCCAATATATTTTTTTACCAATTCTGGATGTTCTCTTATGGCTTCAGAAATACTCATAAAAATAATCCCTTTTTCAGACAAGGTCTTTTTAAAAGTAGTTGCCACCGAAACTGAATCTACAACAACATCCATAGCCACTCCAGCAAGTTTTTTTTGCTCGTCCAAAGAAATGCCTAGCTTTTCGAATGTGGCTAATAATTCAGGGTCTACCTCGTCTATGCTATTGTATTTAGGTTTGCTGTTTGGAGCAGAATAATAAGATATGGCTTGAAAATCGGGTTTTTTATAGTGTACATTTGCCCATTCTGGTTCGGTCATTTCTTTCCAGATCTTAAAAGCTTCCAAACGCCAATTGGTCATCCATTCTGGCTCTTCTTTCTTTTTGGAAATAGCTCGAACAATATCTTCGTTTAAACCTATAGGAAATGTTTCAGATTCTATATCTGTGTAAAAACCATACTCATATTCCTTGGTTTTAAGCTCTTCTCTTAAATCGTCTTCGGTATATTTTGACATATTATTTTTGCGTTTTTAAACCCCTTCCCTTTGGGAAGGTTGGGATGAGCTTATAGTGAAAATGATTCGCCACAACCACAGGTTCGGTTAGCGTTTGGGTTGTTAAACACAAATCCTGTTCCGTTTAACCCTCCAGAATATTCCAAAGTGGTGCCAATGAGGTATAAAAAACTCTTTTTATCTACAATGATTTTTACGCCATTATCTTCAAAAACTTTATCTTCATCTTTCTGTTCTTTGTCGAATTGCAAATCGTACGACAAACCAGAGCAGCCACCGCTTTTAACACCTACACGCACATAATCTGTTGAGGCATTATAACCATCATCTTGCATTAGCTCAACGACCTTCTTTTTAGCTGTTTGTGAAACCTTAATCATATTCTTATATAGATTATTTCTAAATAAAGAACAAATATACAATTTATGTCCTGTTTTTAAAGAAAACCTAACATTATATTAGCTAATAGTTAGATAGGTTTTTGTTATGCAAAAAAGACTTGTTGTTAAGCATATAAATGCAATGGGTTTGTTTTTGTTAACTACCGCTTTTACGAATAATAAATAATCCTCTTTCAATATCACTAATGATGATATTCCCGCTTTGAAAATATGGATACACATTCCATGCACCATTAAAAGAAGTGTCATTGTTTTCTGGAAATGTATCAAAAAAACCAACTTCGGTCATAGTGCTATTATCAATGTTAGAAATATCGATTACCCTGATGCCAGATGTATAATTTGCTTGATATAATAAATTATTTTTAACATAAACATTATGATCTATAGAATATGTTGGTCCCAAATATTGCATGTGGAAGGTTGGATTGTCTAAATCTGTAAAATCAAATACTATTGTTCGGGTTTTGGTGTTATAATCTCTTTCGTCGGTTTCATCGCCTAGAATAAAATATTTTTGATCTGTGGTAAAGCACCCTTGATGTGTAAAACCAATATCTGGGTAAGAAATATTTGAAACATTTATAGGGTTATTTT
>CALZKX010000038.1 GCA_945788155.1 uncultured Flavobacteriaceae bacterium | reverse complement strand
TTAGGACACACATGCTGTAATGTTGTTTCAACACATTTCGTACAGAATGTGCATTCAAACGTACAAATCATTGCTTCCTGCGAATCAAAGGGCAATGATTTTTTACAATGCTCGCATGTTGGTCTTATTTCTAACATTTTTCTTTACTAAACTAAAGCTTGTAAATTCTTGTATTCAGGTAGTGTTAGTCTGGTTCGCATACCTTTAGCAATAATAGCTAATACTTTTTTTCTTTCATCTCCTACCAGAGGTAAACGTGGTGCACGAACATTTTCTGTACCAATTCCTGTAGCTACTTCAGCTAGTTTAATATTTTGTACTAATTTAGGATTAATATCCAACTCTAGCAATGGCAAAAACCAACGATATATTTCTAAAGCTTCTTTTATTCTCCCTGCTTTTTGTAATTCGTAAATAGCGACTGTTTCTTTTGGGAATGCACAT
The DNA here is from genome assembly GCA_945788155.1 of uncultured Flavobacteriaceae bacterium. GTDB lineage: Bacteria > Bacteroidota > Bacteroidia > Flavobacteriales > Flavobacteriaceae > Pontimicrobium. The sequence goes on along the minus strand of CALZKX010000038.1, from coordinate 5,878 downwards.
ACTAAACCAGCAATCCAACCATCGGCTCCCATTAACAAGCTTTCGAGTGCCACAGTATCTACTCCTGTCATAATTTTAAGTCTGTTTCCAAATCTATTCTTAATTCTAGTTACATTAGAGATGTCTCTAGTAGATTCTTTTACTGCTTCTATGTTATTACATTTTAGCAATTCTTCAAACATATCCAAAGTCACTTCAATTTTATAATCTACTGGATTGTTGTATATCATTATTGGTAAAGATGTATTGTTTGCAACTGCTTTAAAATACTCAACCGTTTCTCTATCTCCAGCTTTATAGCGCATTGGAGGCAGCATCATTAATCCGCCAGCGCCATCATCTTCTGCCTTTTGAGCTGCGGTAATTGCTCCTTTTGTAGACTGTTCGGCAACATTCATTAATACAGGTACTTTTCCGTTTACCATTTTAACTGTTTCTTGTGTTAGAATGCTTTTTTCTTCATCTAATAATGTACTCGCTTCCCCTAAAGTACCTCCCAACACAATACCATGAACTCCAGCATCTAATTGTGCTTTGATATTGGTTTCAAACATTTGCAAATCCAAAGTGTCATTATCTGTGAACTTTGTTGTTACTGCTGGCATAACGCCTTCCCATTTTAAACTCATTGTAATTAATTTTGTTTTAGTAAAAGTAGCACAGAAATTAGATAGAAAATAATGTCTTTTTATCCATAAATGATATTATATTATCCTTAAATCTAAATAATAATAAAATATTGAACATTATTAGCATATATTTGAAAAACTGAATCAAATTCTGCAAAAAATGAAAGTACTTCCTTTTCAAATACCAAAACCCGAAAACAATGCCTTGATTTATCAAGAAGACAAAGAAATGGTGTTCTATGATAAATTTCATCAACACGAAGAAATTCAAGTAAGTTATATTGCTAAAGGTGAAGGCACTCTTGTTGTTGGTGACACTATTAATTATTATAAAAAAGGTGATGTATTAGCTATTGGAAGCAACTTGCCCCATGTTTTTAAAAGTGATAGCTCGTCAAATATAATGTCTGAGATGTTGACATTGTTTTATTTAAAAGATGCATTTGGAACCTCTTTTTTTGAGTTAGATGAATTTGGGGAACTAAAAACATTTTTTAAAAACGTAGATTATGGGTTTAAAGTATCTCCTAAATCAAAAACCCTTGAAACTTATTTTCAACAATTAGCTGAAAGCAGCAAATTGCAACGTTTTATTATACTATTGGAAATCTTAAAAATTCTTTCTAAATCCAGAGTTCAACTATTATCTTCTTTTATATATGATAAAAAATATACTGATAGTGAGGGTAAACGCATGAGAGATGTATTGGATTTTACTATGCAAAATTATCATTTACAGGTTAGTTTGGAAGAGGTTGCTGAAGTTTCAGCGATGACAAAAAATGCATTTTGTAAATACTTTAAAAAGCGAACCAACAAGTCTTATTTCACATTTTTAAACGAATTGCGTATTGAAAATGCATGTAAGCTATTACTAACGACTAAAAACTTATCAATTGCAGAAATAGCTTATAAATCTGGTTTTAACAATATCTCCAACTTTAACAGGCAGTTTAAATCGATAAAAAAAACAGTGCCTTTGGAATATCGAAAAGCTAAAGCTGTTTAAGGGTTATATCTTTTTAACGTAATCTGTAATAATAACGATTTGTGTTGGGCCAACTTTTCCTTCGATATATTTTTCGTTATCTCTATCCAAACGAATATTCCTTACAGCTGTACCTTGTTTTGCAACCATACTAGATCCTTTCACTTTCAGATCCTTAATAAGAACTACTGAATCTCCTGCTTCCAAAACCACGCCATTTACGTCTCGATGAATCACTTTATTAGCGTCGTCTTCACCTTCGCCTGTAGCTTTTGCAAATTCAAGCGTTTCTTCATCTAAATACATCATGTCTAAGAGGTCTTGTGGCCAGCCTTCTTTTCTTAGTCTAGAAAGCATTCTCCAAGCAACTACTTGAACTGGTTTGTGTTCGCTCCACATACAATCGTTTAAACATCTCCAATGGTTTGTATCTGTAGCTTCCGGATTTTCAATTTGGTGAATACATGTTTTGCAAGCCATAAATGAGTTTTCTAAATTCTCGTCTTTTGATGGAGGTACAATATATACTTGAAGATTTTCATCACTTGAACACAATTCACAAACTTTATTACTTCGTTTTTTTAGTTCTCTTTCTAAGCTCATTATTGAATTTTATTTTTCTTTGCAATGATACATTTATATGGTGGCTTCTACAAGTTGTTTAGCTCTTCTCGCAACTTCTTTGTCATTCCTTTTACGACCATGTCGTAACTATGGTCTATGAGTTCCAAAATAAATTTTGGTAACAGTTCATTTTTATAAATTGCTAGAGTATTCCAATGTTTGTTGCTTACATATGGTCCAGCGAAAACACTCTCGTACTTATCTCTTAATTCAATGGTATATTCTGGGTCACATTTTACGGTAATTGCAGCTTCTCCTCTTTCAAACTTATCTAAAGGTGCCATCAGGAACATTTTGTTCATCACTTTGAACACAAGGGTATTTTCGTCAAAAGGAAAACTTTCGGTTGCAGCTTTTTTTGACAAACAATGGTCTCTTATTTGATCTATATGCATTATGAACGTTTTATTTTATAAGCTTTTTATTAGCTTCTTCAATTTTTAAAGACGAATAATCCAGCTTCCATCCAATGGTTTTTACAATAGTTTCAATAAGCAATATTGCTTCAAGAGCTTCTTTTTGAGCCGCTTGAAACAAGCCACTTTCAGGGATTTTATCTTTAATATGAATCTTGGCTTCGTTTTGTAAATCGGTAAGATCGTTTGCTTCAAATTTATTGAAATAACCATCTTTTTTATCGTAATAATCTAAAGTGGTTTCTATTGACAACACTTCTGCTTCAGGGAAATTATGCAATACCAAAGTTTTAGAATTAGTATTAGCTTTCATACTAATTTTTGATAAATCAAATCCAATATATGCCTTAGCATTAACCACAACCAGTGCTTTCTTTTTACTGGCAATGAGTTTTAAAAACTTTTGTTTAACGTCTTGATAATGATAGATTTCAGCAAAATCGCCTTCAACAGTTATGAATTTACAAACGCTTTTTACTTTATCCAAAAGAATAACAGACTGTGAATTGGCTAATTTTTTTGATTGCTGATATCTAATAAAAATAATGACCCCAACAGTTAACAAAACACCCATTACTAATCCTAAAATGGCTTCCATATTATTCGTGTAGTTTATACAATACAGGTTTACTTGGCGTTGCATCGTTTTCAAATGGCGCAATTTGAAGGTTTAAAATGTACTTACCGTCTTCAATAGAGTTAGGCACATAAATAAATTCTGTAATTGTAGCTTGGGTTCTAATTTTTTCATTGGTGTTCCAAAAGGCATTGTGTGATAGTAATTCGCCATTATCCTTTTCTTTATCCACACTTGGTAAATCGATAAGCAAATGCTTGACGCCTTTGTTTTTTAAGTACACCGCAGCTTCTTTCAACAAGTAAGGTGGATTTGTATTTGAATAGTGCTGTGATAGTTTTTCAGTTGTATTTGGTAGTGTTCTAATAATGACTGCTTCCCGTTTTTTATTGCCAATTGCAAATCGAAGCTGTTTCGCCGAAATCACAAAATCGTCACCTAATTTTTCTGGTGCTACAGTAATTACTTCAGCCACAAAAAAGAACTGTTTTAGACATTGATTGATGCTGTATTTTTTCTTGGTAATATGACCAACGCATTCGGTATGTGTACCATGAGCATGCGGATTAAAGCTAATATTGTTAAAATTAACTGGAGCACCATGCTCGACGCTTCCAACCCAATCATCAATTTTAACTGGCTCAATACTTGGTTCTTTAATATACCATGCATTTACGTTGTTTTTTGTAGCACGTAACGGAATGGATATGTCTAAAGGTTGGTCTATATATATGGCGTATGTACGACTGTTTACGTTTATAACTGCTTTCATCTATGTAATTGAGTTTATTGGTAAATTTAATGATTAAATAAGAAACAAGTCTGAAGCTATTCCATCAATTAAAAATTTTCCTTTTTGGGTAGCTGTAATGTGATCTTCTTTAATTTCTAATGAGTTGCTTTCTAAATAAATTTTTGTCGAATTTAAAAGATGTTGTTTAAACTCCATACCAAAATCCTCCTGAACTTTAGACAAAGAAATTCCCCAAATAGTTCTTAAACCAGTCATTATATATTCATTGAATCTGTCTTTTTCTGAAAGTGTTTCAACAGTTGAAGGTAATTGGTTTTGCTCAATAGATTTGATGTATCTGGTATTATTGGCAACATTCCAACTACGCTGATTCTCGTTAAAAGAATGCGCTGAAGGACCAATTCCTAAATACGGTTTCCCTTGCCAATAACTTGTATTGTGTTTTGAGAAATAATTAGGCTTTCCAAAATTTGAAATCTCATAATGCACAAAGCCTTGTTTTTTTGTTTGAGCAATTAAGTGATTAAAATGCTTTAAAGCTAATTCTTCATCAATTGGTGGATAAGTGCCTTTTTTAATAAAGCTATCTAATGCTGTTTTTGGCTCTACAGTTAAGGCATAACTCGATATGTGGTTCACACCAAATTTAAAAGCTGTTTGTAAGTTTTCGTTCCATTTTTCTAGGCTCATGTTAGGAATGCCGTAAATTAAATCGATAGTAATATTATCAAAGTAGCGAGTCGCCATAGACAAGCATTCTTTTGCTTCCTCAGAATTGTGTGCACGATTCATATTTTGTAAATCATCTTCAAAAAAGGATTGAATGCCAATACTAAGTCTGTTTATTCGTGTATTTGTTAATTCGTTTAATCGTTTACTTGATAAATCGTCAGGATTAACTTCTAGAGTGATTTCTGGGTTATCAACTACATTAAAGTTCTTATAAACTGCATCAATCAAAAATCGTAATTCGTCAATCGTTAATAGTGAAGGTGTTCCGCCTCCAACATAAATGGTTTCAATAGGTTGATTTTGAAGTGTCTCTTTTCGAAGCTCCAATTCTTTAATTAAAGCACTAATAAGTTCATCTTTTTTCTTTAGCGAGGTAGAAAAATGAAAATCGCAATAGTGACATGCTTGTTTACAAAATGGTATGTGGATGTAGATGCCTGACATTTAGTTTTCAGTTTTCAGTAGCAGTCTTCAGTCGTTTAGAGATTCAATTCATGTTTTGCAAACAACTGCATACTGCGACTGCAACTGTTTACTTTTATCGAATTTTATCTTGATTCTGTTTTACAAAACTATCCCAACCTGAGTAACTTTTACCTACAGTAATTTTCCCAGAGTTATAAAAATGGCAAACAGCTGCAGCTAAACCATCGGTTGCATCTAGGTTTTTAGGAAGTGTTTTTAAGCCTAAGGTGCTTTGTAGCATTTTTGCGACTTGCTCCTTGCTTGCATTACCATTTCCAGTAATTGCCATTTTAATTTTTTTTGGTAAATATTCGGTAATTGGAATTTGTCTTGATAAGCCTGCTGCCATAGCAACACCTTGTGCTCGTCCTAATTTGAGCATGCTTTGTACGTTCTTTCCAAAAAAAGGCGCTTCAATAGCTATTTCATCAGGATGGTATGTATCTATAAGTTCTATGGTTCGCTCGAAAATGAGCTTTAGTTTTAGGTAATGGTCATCATATTTTTTTAGATGCAATTCGTTTAATTGGATAAATTCCATCTGTTTTTTAACCACTCTTATGAGTCCAAAACCCATAATGGTTGTTCCTGGATCAATCCCTAATATAATTCTTTCTTTAGCCATTAATCACAATATCTACAACCACTTAATGCAACTGAAAGTCCTACAGTTGCATATATTAAGTCTCCATT
>CALZKX010000037.1 GCA_945788155.1 uncultured Flavobacteriaceae bacterium | reverse complement strand
TGGATTCTTCAGGTTTACAGCGGTAGGAGGTCGTGTATTTGTCTGTGGATTTTCCACTTTCGTCAAAGAGCTCGGTAACCACCTCTATTTCATAATATTTTTCTGTTTCCGTTACATTTCCTATTTGAAACGTTTGGTTGTTTATCAATTTTCCGTTTTTATCATAATTTTCACGTGTGACCATTCTTTCCGATAGTTGGCTAATAAGCATTTCATTCTGTGCTTTTATGCCTGTACTACTTATCAAAATAAATAAAGGCATATAGGGAATGATATTAAACGAAACTATTTTCTGCATTGGCTTATGTATAAATATAAAGGGTTTTAGATTTCCATCCGAATTAAATGTTGTTTAAAATAAATTCTACCCGTTCATCAGGAGGTAATACCGGAACAAAAACGATTGGAAATCCCAAGTCTTCATAAACTTCGATGATTAAGCGATGGATTTTTATCTGATCTTTTTCGTTTTCTAACCTCGCATAATCATTTATTAAGGGAAGCCTGTCAAGAATGAATATTTTTTTATAATGTGCGTTTTGTATGGCTTTTGTAAGCATATCATCAACTTCTAATTTTAAAAACCGATAATATGCCAAGGCATCCGGAATGGCACGATCCAGAAAAATCGTATCCCCTGGCTGGATAGATGCTTCTTGTTCTATTTGCATATCCAAAACACCTAATTGGAATTTTATTTTGTTATTTCTAATTTCTTCTACTGTTTCTCCTTCGTCACGCATGGTATCAATATAATGTCTTGCATGCTCAATGGTGGTTTTGTAACCTCTTTCTTGCAGCATATTGATAACTGTAGTTTTTCCGGTACTTGGTCCACCTGTGATAACGTACCAGTTGGTATTAGTTTTTTTATTGTTCATAGTATCATTTTTTACTTCAATTAGCATTTATACGTTTTCAATACTATATAATTGCGGAATTTCTGAATCCCATTCATAGGTTTCCTTGATACCCTTTTGTAATGCTTCTGCACTTTCTTTTTCACCGTGAACAATGAAAATACGTTCGGGTTTGTTTTTTATTTTGCCCATCCAATCCATAAGTTCGGCGTGGTCTGCGTGTGCCGAAAGGCCTTCAATTTCTGCGACCTGCATTTTAAAAGGCACCCATTTTCCGTACACTTTTAGTTCTTTTTCGCCTTCCAATAATTTTCTTCCTCGTGTGCCTTCAGCTTGATAACCTATAAAAAGTAGTGTATTATTTGGATTTTGTGCCTGTTTTTCTAGATAGTTGAGCATCCTTCCTCCTGTGAGCATCCCGCTTCCTGCAATTACGATTTTTGGTTTATTGTCTGTTCTTAATTCCATAGTCTCTCTGTAACTACTTACAACAGTGAAATTAGAACACATTTCGTCACATTCGTGGTCTTTCAGTCTGTGCCAATCACGTGTTCTATGAAACAGTTCCAATACATTGGCACCCATTGGACTATCCATAATCATTGGGACTCTTGGAATTTTGTTTTCCTTTAGTAATCTCCAGAAAATCAACATCATCAATTGAGCTCGCTCTACCGAAAAACTTGGAATAAATAAACTGCCTCCATTGTTAATAGTTTCATTAACCAATTTTTCTATTTGCGGAATGGCTTCTGCTTCTTCAGGATGAAATCTGCCACCATAGGTTGATTCGATGAAAAGGACATCTGCTTTTTTTGGTTTTAAGGGTGGATATAACAGCAAATCGTTTGTTCTACCAATATCACCTGAAAAAACAAAGCGTTTTCCATGTACATCCAAGTCAATATAAGTTGCACCCAAGATGTGTCCGTTATATTGAAATCTCGCCCTGATACCATCAAATAATGGAATCCATTGTGATTGAGGAACTCCTTTAAAATGCGGAATGGTATGTTCCACATCATTTAAGTCGTAAAGTGGTTTTGCAGGATTGTGTCTGGAATACCCTTCTTTGTTGGCTCGTTCGGCTTCTTGTTCTTGTATTTTGGCACTATCGTTCAAAATGATTTTTGCGATGTCCAAAGTGGGATTGGTACCATAGATAGAACCATTGAACCCTTGTTTTACCAATCTTGGTAAATAGCCAGTGTGGTCCATATGACCGTGTGTAAGCAAAACCATATCAATTTCTGAAACCTTTATAGGTGGATATTCCCAGTTTTTAAGGCGTAATTCCTTCAAACCTTGAAAAAGTCCGCAGTCTATCAATATTTTTCTTTCTCCTGTGTCCACCAGATATTTTGAGCCTGTTACTGTCCCTGCCGCTCCCAAAAAGTGGATGTTAATTTTATTGTTTTTCATTTTTGTGTTATTTCTTAATGTCCACCACAACAGGAAGGCGTATTTCCTTGGTTTTGGTCTGATTTGCTCAATTCTACTATTTCATTATATAGATTGCGGGAATCCTCTTTGATTATGAGGACCAACTTCTTTATGGATTTAGGCTCAAAATTTACCATTCCCAGCAATATTTCAAGGGCTTCTTCAAGAAGTTTTGGGTCATCTTCCAATACTTGGTAAAATGGTTCTAGGTCTATATTATTCTGTTTTTGCATTTCTTCGGTTTCCATCTGTAGTATTTTTAGAATTAATGACTGTTTATTTAATTATTTTTTCTTTTAATGTATTGTGCACAACGCTTCCGAATCTTCTAAAATCTTTTTATGTCTTACTTTGTCAATTCCTATCTGCTCTAATAATTTAGGTTTTTCGTGAAGCTCTTTACACAGTACAATGCCTGTGTCCAATAGTTTTGTTTTTTCTGCCTTGGTTAATGTTGTCAGGGCTGTTAAAGGATGCATGCCCAACTTGTCTATTCTATATTTGAGGCTATTGTTTTTTGGGTAATCCCAACTTACTAGGCCCAATCCCATACAGGTGCCAAATTGAATGGCATCGGTTGTAAAACGAGTATTTGTAAAAACCCAACCTTGATGGAATTTTGTTTGGTGGCTCAATTGCTTTTTCCATTGTTTTTCGACATCTAGAAACCTAGATTGAATATAAAGTGGGATTTTTACATTACAGAATCTACCTTGGCCACTGTGGTATTTACATTCTATCATATAGTGCCTATTGTCCTTTATTGCGGCCACATCTATTTCGTGCTGTACGCAATGCCCTTGTACTATAACACCAACTTCGGTTTGAAAACCTTCCATCTCCAGGATTTTGCCGACAAATTTTTCAAAAGGAAATCCCGATGGTCCCAATTCCATAATGGCTTTTTTGAGTTTGTATTTAGAAGCACTTACCCTTGATTTACCCTTTAGAATCTTGAATGCCATTTGATAGATCTTTTTGGTGGTAATCCCATGATAAAGCGCAGCTTCAATTTCTTGTATTATTTGATTAATTACCGTTTTATCGGCACCTGCTCTTTGCAATGAACTTTTCAATTTTTCTACTTGAAAAGGAGCTTCCTCTCCACTTGCTTTTATAATAGTTATATTATTCATTAATGTGTATCTTTTTAATGTTTGCCAAGGCAAAAACGATTAGGAAAAAACTTAAAAATATTTCCAGCATTACTACAAATTTGGCGGCTTCGGAAACAGGAGTGATATCACCATATCCAACATTTGAAAAGGTTACAACGCTGAAATAGAAAAAATGATACAAACTATATATGTAAGAATTTGTATGAACCGAAATACCTTCAAAAGCCATGTCATTAAACAAGAAAAGGCAAGTGTAATCAGTTGCATAAGAGAGAATGCTGATAAATAATATCAATCCGAAAGCCCATAACAACTGTTGCACCGAATAACAGATTTTTATTAGTTTTGGAAGTTGTTTCAAGATGACCAATGTAATTATTATAGTTTTTATCAATGCTGCTGTTGCAATAATTAGATGAAATGGAAAAGAACTATGATCTATAAAAGGCATTAACACCACATATACAATTGCTATCCCTATTATTGTGAACATTGGTAATGCGGTTCTACCAAAGAGCAATTTGTAAAAGGACTTTTCTTGAATTTTATTTAATCTCTCAGACATATTAATATGTTTTTTAAAGATGTATAGTCATTACAGGCAGTGTTGAATGGTTTGTAACCCCTTCAGCAATACTCTTTGAAAACAGACTCAAAAAACCAGTCTTACCATGGGTAACCATTGCTATTAAGTCTATTGGGTTTTGTTTTATAAACGTATTGATACCAGTTTCTACAGAAGCCTCATTATATACTGCCAAAGAATATTTTTTTAATTCCGGAAACTTCCTCAATAGTTGTTCTATTGGGTTTAAACCAAGATCTATACTGTTAAAATCTGTCTGGGTATTAATGCGTAATAAATGGATGCGAGCATTACATTTTTGGGCAATTGAAATTACTTCTTCAAAGGCGTGGAATACATCTTCTTTAAAATCTGAAACAAATACAATATTTTTGAACGGGAAGGTTACATCTTCATCTTTCACTACAATTACGGGAGCATTTGCGTTTCTAACGATTTCTTCTACATTACTTCCTGTTATCTCTCTGATAATACCTTTGGTGCCACTACTACCAGTAATAATGAAATCATGGTGGAAGTGATTGGAATGTTCTAAAATATCAGCTTGTCCAGCATCATATTGTAGAAATGTGCGGCAAGTGAGACCTTCACGCTCTGCCGTTCTTTCCAATTCTCGCAAAGCTGCTTTTGCTATTCCAATTTGTTTTAATGTTTCAGGATATCTTTTTTCCTTTAGCTTATCTAATTTTACCCAATCTACTGGTGTTTTCATTAAATGCAGAAAATGGATTTCGGCACTATATAGTTTTGCCATTTCTATACCGAGTTGTGCTGCTTTGGTACAGTTTTTTGAAAAATTGGTAGGCACAAGTATATTTTTCATTTTTTATGTTTTAAGTTAATTAACTGTCACTTCATTTCCAGAGGACATTTGTTTTTCAAAATAGCCCAGATTGTATGTGTATTTATAAAGTAATTACATTCATTCAAAAATTTTATCTAGCAAACTATTTCAGTTTCCATCGCCTCATGTTTGCCGTGTTTGCACCACAAACACGAACAGTTTTTGTGCATGCACTGTTTGTCTTTCAATCTGGGGCGAAACCATAGTTTTACAAAGGGTAACATGATGCGGTTGCCTATGCTATAGTGGTTGTATTTTTTAACCATAATAGGGATGAGGTCTTCCTGTTGAGAAATCATTTTCAGTACTTTACCATATCCTTTGTTGCCCAATCTAGTAAACATCCATCGGTTTATTAACCCAACTTCCATTTTAGGCTGAATGTGTGTTTTACAAAGATTAGGATAGGAGCTGCCTTCAATAATACTTTGGGCCGCCAAATATCCGGAATGCATCGCATAGCGCATACCAAAACCCCACAAAGCATCCTGGAATCCTGCATTTTCCCCTACGTAATAAATCCGGTTGTCTTTGGTCAATGCTTTGTTGAAGAAGAAGTTGACATATCCACCAAATTCCTTGGGGTTGTTAATGTCAATATCCACGGTTTCATGAAGCCGCTTCAAGGCACGTTCAAAAAATTCCTGTGCATTTGGAAACGATTTGAACATACAGGTTGCAAATGTCGCTCTGCCTTTGTTTACCAAAAGATAGGCATAAGCTTGAGGTGCTATATCATCATCTAAAAAACCCGCATAGTAATTTTTATGATTAGTTTTAAAAACAATGCCTTTGGCTATGGCATCGGCCGCCTTGGGACCTGTACCAATAATGACTTGTCCATCAGGTACTTTTTTTATGCGTGAACCCCATTTTATACAAACACCAGCTTCTAAGGCTTGTCTTTTTAATCCTTGGTCTAGGGACCACTCATTAGTGCCACGCTCTACTAAATAAAATAATGGACGCGAGGTTTTAATCTTGTATTTTTTTGCTGATGCATCAAAATACTCCCCATTACTGTAAGGCACAAACCTGAAATTTATGGAAACCCCAATTGATTTCAGGAACTCTTTTGCATCTTCTTGTGTTGACCAGTTATCTATACCTTGAAAATCACCATTAAAACGTGTGCCTACATTTGTTTTCATTTCATGCACAGTCACCTTGTAGTTATTTTTTGCAAGGGTGATTGCTGCCACTAAACCTGCGGGACCTGCTCCAATGATATTTACGGATTTAGAATTCATTTACAGTAACTTTTTTTGCTTCCGTAATATTGATTGAATGCGGAAATTTATTAACAGCTTTCCATATAATATTAGGTTGCTTTAAAAACAACTGATGGTCACCATTGTCAACCTTTATAAATTCAGAATTAAAAAATGAATTTGAAAACGTTTCAGCATTTTCAAATGGCGCAGACGTATCTTTATCACCATGTATAAATACCACTTTTTTGTTTTTAATAGCTTTGGCGTAAGCATATAAATCTGGTTTTATCACAATTTCATTTAACGAGTTGGCGTAGCTTTGCCACGTGTGTTTTTTGGCATCTTCAAAAACAGCATCGGTAAGGTTATCAGGTTTAAAAAATTGGGTCATAAACAAAGGATGGAGCATACAAATTAGCGTACTATATTTTCCCGATGCTAGACGATCAAATACGGCATGACCTGACATGATTTTCCTAAATTCATTTTTGTCTTTATAAACAGGAATTCCAGTTATTACCGCACCATCAAACCAAGTGTTGTGTTTTGCCAACATTGCTAAAGTTATTATGGCACCCATAGAGTGACCCACTATTATTGATTGACCGTCGTTGAAATTCTCTTTTTTGATTATTTTTTCTAAAGCTTCCAATTGCACATTGAGACTGTAATCGCTATTGGGTTTTGGGGAATCGCCAAAGCCCAATAAATCTATTAAAAGCAATTGATGCGTTTTGCTAACAGCATCTATGTCGTTTTTCCAATAGTTTTTTGAACCTGTTAAGCCATGAATGAAAATAAGTTTTTTATCTCCAGAGCCCATTATCTCATAATTTAAAGACATGCTTTCAGGATTGTATTTTGGTGCATTAATTACCTTAAAATATTCAATTCCTGCAATAATTGCAATGGGAAGGATGATAACTAAAATGATAATCAATAGGGTCATTTTTACAAATTTTAGAATAACATATTTATTTTGTTTTGTGATATTCATTTATATAAACGGTTCAATTTTATTATGCTATGCTTATCTTATTTTCAAGATAAACACTCTGAACAGTATGTAATAGATTAACACCATCTTTAAAAGGTCGTTGAAAAGCTTTCCTTCCCATTATTAATCCAGAACCTCCAGCCCTTTTATTGATGACAGCTGTTGTTATCGCATCTACCAAATCAGACTCACCTTTGGAGCCACCTCCTGAATTAATCAGTCCTATTTTTCCCATATAACAATTGGCTACTTGCAACCTACATAAGTCAATTGGGTGGTCTGTGGTTAACGTTTTATACATGGTATCGTCATATTTTCCAAACCCAATATTTTTAAATCCAAAATTGTTTGTTGGTAACTTTTGCTTGATAATATCTGCTTGAATAGTTACTCCAAGATGATTGGCTTGTCCTGTAACATCGGCTGAAGCATGATAATCTTTATCGTTTTGTTTAAAGGATTCATTACGTAGATAGCACCATAAAATGGTTGCCATTCCCAAATTATGTGCTTCTTCAAAAGCTTCGGCAATTTCATTTAGCTGTCGGTTGCTTTCTTTGGAACCAAAATAAATAGTAGCACCAACGGCAACAGCTCCCATATTCCAGGCATTTTTTACTTTTCCAAATAGTGTCTGGTCGTACTTATTGGGATAGGTAAGGAGTTCGTTATGGTTAATTTTTACTATAAAAGGAATTTTGTGCGCGTATTTTCGAGCATTCAATCCCAAAACACCAAAAGTGGAGGCCACGCCATTGCAGCCAGCTTCCATAGCCAGTTTTATAATATTTTCTGGATTAAAATAATCTGGGTTTTTATAGAATGAAAATGCTGCGCTATGTTCAATTCCTTGGTCCACAGGAAGGATACTTAAATAGCCTGTATCTGCAAGATTACCATGGTTGTATAGTTGTGCTAAGCTCCTGAGTACCTGTGGATTCCTGTTACTATTGGAAAAAATATTGTCAATGCTTTTTTTACTTGGTGTTTGCAACTCATCTTTTGTGATGTTCTCACAAATGTGATCCAAATAGAAGGAGGCTTTTTCTCCTAATAGTTCTGAGATATTTATGTTTGTTTTCATTTTAATGAGAATTAATGAATTCCTAAACTTTCATTGGTTTTAGCAATAGATTTTGTTCCATCAGTTTCAATTCCGGTAAGTGCTCTAATGGCATCGATAGTTTCAGGGATTACAATAGCTTGATTATCTACAATATAAGCGTAATAAAGTTCGTCGCCAACAACTTTTAGCATATCTTCCCAAAGGGCTACTTCGTACATATCACCCCAAGGTCTTCCCATATCCAAAAACATTTCTTTTATGGTATTGTTTGAAACCAAACCTTGGTCGTAGCGTATCAGCTTAATTCTACTAGAAGTCTTAAAGGCGTTTAGCACTTCTTCTTTGCTTGTTTTTTTCTTTAATTTCACGTTCCAGTAGTGCATATGGCTTAAGGTTTCTGGTACTTTTACTGCGGAAGTGATGACATCTAAATCAGGATCTACGCTTTGTGCATCGGGACCTTGGTGACTGGGAATATCTTTTTCGGGAACCATAGTGTTCATAATACCTCCTAAATGACTTTCCCATGGATCGGTAGCTCTTCTTAGCAATGTACCTCTAGCATAATCTAGTAAATCGGCTCTTTTTAAGGCAGACAATGTTCTCAATATAGAAGTGGTATTACAAGAAACTACTCTTGTAGCATCAAGATTTATTGCTGAAGTATAATTATTTTCTGCACTAAAAGAATGACCTGTAGTTTCATGTTTTTCACCACCCTGAACAATGAACTTTATACCTTGTTTCTTGTATATTTGTACATTTTTTGCCGCTATGTTTTTTGGAGTACAATCGACCACGAGATCTACTTTATCCAATAGATCCTGTAAATTGCCCTTTACTGAAATGCCAGAAGCTTTCATTTCTTTTTCAGCTTCGGTGGTTGCCGCATAGATATTATACTCTTTTCTAACGGCATTTTGAATTCGCCAATCACTAATAACATCGCAAACCCCAACTAGCTTCATATCATCTTGTAGATTGATGGCATCTGCTACTCTTTTCCCAATAACTCCGTATCCTATAACTGCTATATTTTTCATTTATATTATTTTTTAATTAATTATGTTTTATTTACTCATAGTTTCCATTCCCATATCCATATTACCTTTATCGTCTGTATGCGACTTCATAAAAAAACGTTCTGCAACAAGTATTAATATAATCCCAATTGCCGCAACGATAAGTACCAGTGGATCGTTCAGATATTTTAAATAAAGAAAGGCAACGAGTACAGCAATATCCATTACAATGGCTATTAATGGAATAATAGGTTGGAATTTTACGTCCTTTTTTAGGTGACGGAAAAGCCCCCAATGAATAGCAATATCCATAATGAGGTAAAAAATTGCTCCTATGGAAGCAATCCTTGTTAAATCGAACAGAACAGTCAGTAAAATGGCAAGAGAAGCTGTAAATATGAGTGCAGGATTTTTAAAGTTTCCTAATTTTTTTAAGGATGGTACTTGTTTCATATTGCTTAACATCCCCAATAAGCGCGATGCCGAAAACATACTAGCTAGCACGCCAGAAAAGGTCGCTACAATTGCTATGGCTATAGTAATCCATAAACCCCATTCTCCAAAAACGGGTTCTGCTGCCGCTGCCAAGGCATAATCTTTTGCCTTGATTATTTCAGGGATGCTTAAACCTCCTGCAACAGAAAGTGCCAATGCTACATATATGACCGTGCAAATAAGAATTGAATACACAATGGATCTACCAAGGTTTTTATGAGGGTTTTTAATATCTCCACCTTGATTTGTAATTGTTGTAAAGCCTTTATAGGCAAGAATCGCCAGCGCTAGTGCTGCTACAAAGGCAAGTCCTTGTGGCAACGCTTCGGAATTATTAGGAATATATTTCCCAGTAATATCTGCAATCCCAGAAATTATTAGACCTGCAATGGCTAGTAATGCAATACCAACCACTTTGATAATTGCTGTAAAGGTGGCGGTTGCTCCAATAACTTTATTACCTAAAATATTCAATATATAGGCAGTTACCAAAAGCAGTATCCCAAGAATGGATGCGTAACCAGCATAACTTTCTGGGAACAACCGAAGCGTGTAGGCTCCAAAAGTACCCGCCACTAAACTTTCTGAAACCACCATTGACACATACATTAACAAAGAAAAGACCCCCGTTGTAGTTCCTGGCCCATAGGCTCTATTAAAGAATTTAACAACACCTCCAGAAGATGGAAAGGCATTTGAGAACTTTACATAAGAATATGAACTGAAACCTACCACAATGGCACCTGCTATAAAGGCGATAGGGAATAAATCTCCCACTAATTCTGCTATCTGCCCCATTAAAACAAATATCCCGGCACCAATCATTACGCCTGTACCAAGAGATATGGAACCTATTAAGGATAGCTTATTATTTTCTTTTGTGGTGTTTTTCATGTTTAAATTATTTTTTCGTGTTATTGGCTGTTGATTTTGGTTTAAAATTCCTGATAATCACGCGGTTGCTCTTTTCATAGGTAAAATAGCTTACTGCCCAATTAAAACCAACCATCAATCTATTTCTAAATCCGCTTATAGACATCAAGTGCACGATAGACCATAGTAACCAAGCAACATAACCTGCGAACTTGAATTTGCCCAAATCGGCTACTGCTCTACGTTTACCTACCGTTGCTAACGATCCCTTATCCTTATATTCGAAAGGTTTAACAATAGGTTTATCTTTTATTATATTTAATAGTGAATTACCAAGACATTTACCTTGTTGAATAGCTACCTGAGCCACTTGTGGATGCCCTTTTGGTGTATCTTTGTTTATAACTGCAGCAATATCTCCTATTGCAAAAACGTTATTAAATCCTTCAACCTGTAAATTTTCATTAGTTTTTAAGCGGTTGCCGTTTACTAGATGTTGTTTATCAATTCCTTTAGGTAATTGCCCTTTAACACCAGCAGTCCATATTAAATTTTTGGCATGGATTTGTGTGCCATTTTTGGTTGTAATTACTTTTCCGTCGTAATCTGTTACAATCTCTTTAAATAGCACATTTACATTTAGCTCTTTCAAATATTTTAGAGTTTGTGTCGAAGCTTTGTCAGACATTGCTGCTATTAATTTATCTGAGCCTTCTATTAAATAAATCTTCATTATAGATGATGGATACTCTGGGTAATCTTTTGGAAGTATATATTTACAGAATTCGGCTAATGCGCCAGCCATTTCTACACCAGCGGGTCCACCTCCAACAATCACAAAATTAGTAAGGGCATCACGTTCTTCATCATCGCAGGTAATGGCAGCCTGTTCTAGATTTTGCAGCATCATATGGCGTATGTTCAAGGAATCTCGGATGTCTTTCATCCCAAGGCTATTGGCTTCTACGTTATCCATCCCAAAAAAATTGGTCGTTGTTCCGGTTGCCAACACTAAATAGTCGTAAGTAAGTATGCCTTTGTTTGTTATAACCGTATTTAATGACGACTGAATTTCTTCGACTTCTGACAAACGGAACACGACGTTTTTATATCCTTTAAATTGTTTTCTAAATGGAAATACAATGCTGTCAGGTTCCAATGCACTGGTGGCGACTTGGTACAGCAAAGGTTGAAATTGATGAAAGTTATTTTTGTCGATCAATATTACCAGAACTGGTTTGTTTTTTAACTCTTGAGCCAAAGCCAAACCTGCAAATCCACCACCAATAATAACTACGCGAGGTAAATCTGAATCTGGAAGACATACATTTTCGGTGACTTTGCAAGAAACTGTATTGTTGTTGGTGTTGTGCATGTGATCTATTTTCACACTGGTTTTAGGATTCATAGTTTTTATATAATTAGTTTTAACAACAGGTTATTTCTCATCTTTGTCTCGTGCAATTAACACTGAACAGTTAGCATGTGAGGCTATATATTGTGAAACAGAGCCAAGTAAAAAACGCGACAATGCTCCATGACCTTGTGATCCTATCACTATTAAATCGGCATTAAAAACTTTAGCTTTTTCTAAAATTTCCTTTTTTGGATTGCCACTAATAACACTAGTGGTAATGTTAAGTGTATTGTTTTTACTTTTTAAGGTTTTAGCTGCATTGGAAACAGTAGTGTTTCCTAATTTTTCTGTATTGGCTATTAATTCCTGATAAAAGTTGCCAATTGAGCCTTCTAATGTTAACAGCCCTGAGGTCATCATAACAGGATATTCATAAACATTTATAACACAGATTTCTGTATTGTTAGGTAAAGGCATTTTTGTTAATGCTTTAATGGCTATTTTGCTAAAATCTGAACCGTCTATCGCCAATACTACCTTCATGATTTATAGTTTTAATTTATTAAGGTTTACTTTGTTTTACTCTCGTCTATAAATGCTTGAGCATCTTTATTTGTTTCGAAATAGAAGACACCTCCAGTACTCTTATCGTGAACTATAATTGCGGAGGCTTTATCTACTTTTTTGTCTATTAGAGGATTGCTTCCAAAACGGACATCATCTATATTTTCTTGTAGCTTTTCGACACAGCCTTCACAGCAACCATAGTAATTAAGTCCGTTTACTTCTACAAGAATTTGATCAATACCCATAAACATATCGTTCACCATACATACTTTTACGTTTGGAACGATTTCGAATTTTTTAACTGAAGCTAAAGCATCTTGAGCGTTTGGTGATGCTTCAGTAGATACCTTTGCTGTGCTAGTTTCTACAGTTTCTTTTTTCTTATTAGAACAAGAAAAAAACAGAAGTGATAGTAAGGACAAAGTTAAAAGGCTTATTAGTAGTCTATAAGCTGTATTGGATGTTTTTACCGAAATAACTTGACTGCGATTATTGTTTTGATTTTGATATGTGTTTTTCATTTTTGTTGTTATTTATTAATTATGATTTATTTTCAGATTTTATAAGTTTTCGCCAATAAATGTGTTCGTATATTCCAGACCAGTACATCCCAAAAGTGAAAGCAAAAATCAATTCTTCAATAGGAATACCAAATATAAGTATATGGGTAAGGTTGTCCAGGTTCCAGTATAGCTCTACATATTGTGGATAGAGCGGAAGGATGCTTCCAAAATAGATAAAGTACAATACCGTAAACAAGATGCCTCCAACCCATATTTTTCCTTTTAAATCTGGGCGACAATAAAGGGTTGCCAATCCACCAATAAACATGGCGATAGTACCACAATATATATGATTTAGTGATGTGAATAGTGCTAGGATAAGGAATACTATTGCTGGCACGAAAAGAATGTAATTATGTAACCGATGTCTGTTGTGCTTTCGTTCGTTATGTGGTATTTCGGCAAGGCTTCGTTTAAAAATGAGGTTGTAGAGTACTGTGCCAATTCCGCCTATGGCGAAAGAGAAAATTATGCTTTCAATGTCAAATCCTGTTTTTATTGCCAAATCGAATAACGATGGTGGAAACCAATATTCTGGAACGAACAAGGGTTCCGTTAAGCCAAAAGGCATAGTAATTAGGCTCATTTTGAGCATTTCTTTTCTTACTCCTTTATTGGACACATAGATTAATGCCCAAAGTGCTAATATAATTAGCGACCAAATAAACCAGACGTATTGCATAGTGTTTTAAGTTTTTTGAGTTTTTAAATAATCTACCGTTTCTTTTACAGTTAAAGGGTATGTGGCGTTGCCTGTGCGTACGTAAAAGGTGGTGTTTGTACCATCGTTTACATAAACGGGTTCGTTTGATGCTTCAATGTCAACAACACATACTTCCTTCTCATTGATGGTATAAAAGGAAACATGGTTACTAAAACAGGCCTTATGACCTAAATATACCGATATTATTCGGAATATCTCACGCTCATAGCCATCTTTGTTTTTGTGTTTTAAGGTCTTAAAATCTTTTTCGAGACCCAATATTTGACCATCATCATCAACTCCAAGAATCAATCTCCCACCTTTGGCGTTCATAAAACCTACAATGGTTTTAGCAATAACCAATTCAAGTTCACGGTTAGTGGTTTTTTTAAAATAGTCGTAGCGGATAGAGGATTTGAATTCCACAAATTCATCTTCGCCATCAGAGATGATTTTGGCAATGTCCCTTAACAACAAACGCTGTTGTGTGTTGATTAGGCTGTCTTTTTTTTTAAGTTGAATCCAAGCAAAGCCGGAAACCAAACCCAGAACAGCTCCAAGAAGTGTCAATAAACCACTCATGCCCTTCATGTTAAAACTAAAGGACTCCATTAACCTTGTGCCTAAGTTTTCAAAGAAAAGTGATGTTGAAAAGGGTGTATTACTGTATTCAAACCAGTATAGTACCATTGTAAAAGGGTGTACCAAAAAATAGAAAATTCCTGCTACCAATATTACTTGGGTAAAAACTGTTTTTGTCTTTTTCATAGTTAAATTTACTTAGACTTTTGAATACTACCTATAATTAATTTGTATAATTATGTTAAAATTAAACAGGTCTTTTTGGTAGCCAAACAGTTGTTTGATACTTTGCTCAATACGTAAGCAAAGGTACTGGAATATGATGCTTGTTCTTGCCAAACAAGTCTTAAGTTCGTCTAGGGGTTTTTATCTGGTTTTGATTTGAGCGTTGTAAAAAGCTCCAATACAAGCACCAATAAGCCATCCCAAAATAAATGTTTGTATTATTCCTAAACCAGCTTCCCATAAAGGGACATCCATCCTGATGATGCTTGTTGTATCTAAGCCATGTATGAGGCTATTGAAAAATGTAACCGTTCCTTCTTGTCCTGCTGTCATCATTACTATCATACAGCCTAGATAAATTAAGGCACCTGTTAAACCAAAAGCAAACCCTAGTTTTTTTACGTTTAATCGATTCATGATTTCTAGTTTTAAATTAATTGTCTGAGTTTAAAATCTTTTTTGATTCCTCAAATTCTTCCTTGGTTATTTCGCCTTTAGCGAAACGCTTTTTTAAAATTTCCAGTGGGCTGTCCTTCTTTGTTTTTTGATAAGGGATATCTGTAGGGATAAAGAATATCCAGACTATGAATACCAACCATATAATCCACCATATTAGGTGCATACCTCCAAAATGTCCGTCGTAAAAGTGCATAATGTTTATTTTTTAGTTGTTATTAATTCAATTTTGTAATTGTGTATCCGTTAAGTTTGCTGAGCTGTTTTTGTAATTTATCAATTGAAAGGTTTTCGTTCATGGTGATGAGTGTAGCCCCTTTAGGTGTCGATAATATTTCTGCTTTTTCGATGTTTGGGTGTTTTTCCAATGTCTTCTTGACCCTTGTAGCACATCCACCACAGCTAATACCGCTTATTTGAAATTTTTGCTTCATAACATTTTTTTAATGATGATGCCCTTCGTGTTCTTTTTTTGTTTTACTGGAATGTGTTTCTTCACCATCTTCATGATTATTATGTTTACCTGATGAATGATTATGTCCTCCATGGCCATGAGAGCCGTGTGGCATAAATAGGTGGATTGCGAACATTAAGATTATAAAGGCAAAAAGCCCATTATAACCTGTGATACCTAATGCTGGTGCAAAAAATATGAGTAGGAGTGGCAACCCACAACCAATAACCATCCATATCCAGTGATTTTTTTTCATTGTTTTATATTTTTTGTTGTTAAAAGATTAGTGATGCTCGGTATGATCTTCTTCGGTTGTTTCGCCTGTTTTGTTCATCATATCCATTTTGTTCATACTCATTCCTTTATCACCCATCATTTTCATACAGGATTGCATACACTCTTCGCTCATCATGCCTTTTTTATGCATCATTTGCATCATATTGCCCATCATGTTGCCATCTTTCATCATTCCTTTCATCATATTCTTCATCATCGTACTGTCTTTCATCATCATTTCCATTCCTTGACCTTTCATCATATTGCTCATCATTTTTTTATTTCCCTCCATCATTTGCATAGTATGATTGTTGTCCTGCATACTTTCCATAAATTCTGTCATAAAATCATGGTTCTCTGTAATGGATTTAATAATCTCACTCCTCGTTTCTGAATTCTGAAGGATTGTTTGTACATCAGTTTCTTGCTTACAACTGTTAAGTGTAGTAAGCCCAATTACTAAAAAAATAATTACTAGTGTTTTCATGATTTCTTGTTTTATTGAGTTATTAATTTTTTGTACTCAAAAAGCAAGTACATTCCCTGTAAACCTCAGTGATAGAGAGAAACAAGGAATGTACGTGTTTAGCTATTAATTGGCAGATTTTAGAAAGGCCTCAATTTTTGTGATTTCCTTTTCTGTTAAATTTGCGCGAATTCGCATATGCAAACCTATGGTCTCCCAGTCGGTGTCATTATAATCGGCTGGTGAAGGTGCTAAATGACACCTATTACATGCTTCGCCCCACATTTGAGCACCAGATTTTTCCATTTTGAATTCTTCAACATCTGTTGCATTAACATATGTGTCTTTTGTTGAAGAACAGCTTACTACTATTGCTACTACGGCAATTAGGGTTGCACCCTTTATTAGTATTTTATGTATTGTTTTCATAATTATTATGTTTATAAAGTTATTAAAATCCTATAGCCCAGTGCACAAAGAAGCCATTGGCTGTACCACCTCCATCATGACCACCAACAGAGTCGGTTGTCTGGTAAGCAACTTTTATAACAGATCTCCATGTCAACCAATAATTTAATCCAAAGGCATATTGCTCAGATTCTCCCGACCATTCTGCATCAGCAGGCGCATTATAGTTTGAGTATCTTCCTACAAACTCCAATTTTTTCATAAAGTCACTCTCAGATGTTGTTGGGCGATAGCTTAATTGTGTATAAAATGAATTACTTTCATTATTAAAAGTATATTCTTCTGGATTACCAAACTCATCTAGTTCGGTATAAGTAGCATCATCTACTTTTGAGTTATTATACTGGCCTTTAATGTCAATAACTCCGAACCCTGAAAACTGTTTTACAAAAGCAAAATCGAAGGCATAAAGAAATGCGCCTACATTTTCGTATTGTGAATCTGTAGCTCCAACTTTATTTGTTGAATATGTTGAAAAGCCTATTTCAGTTGAAGAATCTGCAAAAGGCAATAATCCAATTCGTCCTCCAAATGCTTTACTATTGTTGTTGTCTTCATAATTTTGAAACTGGAGCATACCTGCTTCTTCAGGCTCTACACTACCATCTTTTATTCGTGGGCCATTGGTTGAATATACTGAGTAATTCAATTTTGGTCCTCCAAGGTCAAAAGCACCTCTTAATTCTACACCAATACCAGATGAAGGCGCAATACCATCATGACCAAACCCTAAAGGTTTTGTTGGAAGCCTGTTAATCCAAGCTGGGTGTAATCGTTCCATAAATGTGCCAAATGGCAGCAAGAATTTACCAGCTCGTACAGTCATGTTTTTATTAAGAACGTACATTACATTAGCATATTCCAGACCAACTTCTAGTTCGTTACCTTCTAAAACAAACTCTAGCTCTGCCTCGAAAAGTAGCCTATCGGAGTGTTTAAATAAAAAGATGGGTGCGAATGCAGACCCTACGTAAGACGATTCGGTTTCACCATCGCTAGTTACCGAGTTTAATCCAGTATGTCCATAACCCCTTATCATGAATTGTGATTTACTTGGTTTAAATGCTTCTGTTTTAGTACTGTCAGTATCAAAGTCATTGTAATTTTGACCATAAATTGTATGACCAAATCCAATTATCAATATTAATATGATTAGTTTTTTCATTACTTAAGTGTTCTTATGTAGTTAATAATTTCCCAGCGTTTTTTCTCTGGTATTGAATTTTTATATGAAGCCATAGGAGCTCTTCCTTCGGCAATTTTCCAAAAAATAGCTCCATCAGACTGCGATTGAAATGCTTCAGTAGTCAAATTTGTTGGTTTAGGTGTTAAACCTGCTCCTGCCATACCATCTCCTTTGCCTTTGGCTCCGTGGCATACAAAACACATTACCTTGTAGAGCTTTTTGCCCGAAGCAATAGCTTTGGCATCGTCGCTTTTTATAGGGTTTACTAATTTATCGGCACTTGCTGGTGCTACCC
>CALZKX010000036.1 GCA_945788155.1 uncultured Flavobacteriaceae bacterium | reverse complement strand
TGGACAATGCTGTAAAGTATTCTAATAATGAACCTAAAATAGATATATACACAGAAAATGTTGGAAATAACATTTTATTGAAAATACAAGATCAAGGTAACGGAATGTCTAAATCCGTTCAAAAAAGGGTGTTCGAAAAATTTTATAGAGAACACACTGGTGATGTACATAATGTAAAAGGCCATGGATTAGGTCTAGCTTATGTTAAAAGAATGGTAGATGACCATCAAGGTCACATATCAGTAGAAAGCGAAAAAGGAAAGGGTAGTGCCTTTATTATAAAACTACCATTAATATCATAAAATAGCTATGGAAGAGCAAAACAAGAAAATACTTTTAGTTGAAGACGACCCAAATTTTGGAACGGTGTTAAAAGACTATTTAAACATGAACGATTACGATGTTGTTCATGCTAAAAATGGTATGGAAGGATTTGAAAAATTTAAAAAAGACGATTTCGATTTATGCATACTCGATGTTATGATGCCCTATAAGGACGGTTTTACATTGGCTAAGGAAATTCGTGAAAAAAACACCGACGTTCCAATTATTTTCTTAACTGCTAAAGCAATGAAAGAAGATGTTTTAAAAGGCTATAAAGTTGGTGCAGATGATTACCTAAACAAACCTTTTGATAGTGAGGTATTATTAATGAAAATTAAGGCAATCATACAACGAAAAGCAACAGATAGTGTTGCAGATAGTAAACAATTTGAATTTGAAATAGGAGGTTTTCATTTAAACTCAAAACTGCGTTTTTTGAAATATAAAGGAGGTGAGCCAGTAAAATTATCGCCTAAAGAAAATGAGTTGCTGCGCTTATTGGCCTTACATGAAAACGATTTAATGCCTCGTGAACTAGCCTTAACCAAAATATGGAGAGACGATAATTACTTTACCTCAAGAAGTATGGATGTTTATATTGCTAAACTGCGTAAGTATTTAAAAGTAGACGAAAATGTTGAAATTTTAAACATACATGGTGAAGGTTTTAGACTAGTAGTCAACCAAAAAACATAACTATTTTTAAGTTGTTGAGTTGCCAAAAAAATGTTCTCAGGTAGAGATTTTAACAATTAATGCCCAAGCCATCAAAAACTAGTTTTTTTTGATGGTTTTTCTTTACCCTTTTTATAAGTTTAACCGTTTATTATCTATATGCTTTTGTTTGTAGCTGGAACCTAAGAAAAGTAATGAAAGGATAAATTTTAAAAGGTTTCGTTTATTTTAGTGAGTATTTGATTTATAATATTATTACCATCTGTTTGGTAATCAAACCACAAAGTGTCTTCATTTTTTTTAAACCAAGTAAGTTGGCGTTTTGCAAAACGTCGTGTATTTTTCTTAATCTCCGAAATGGCAAACTCTAAAGACCATTCACCATTTAAATATTTAAAAAGTTCTTTATATCCAACGGTATTGAGCGCATTTAGATGTTGGTAATTCTCTAGGCTTTTTACTTCATTTAGTAATCCTTGTTCTATCATTAAATCAACACGTCTATTAATACGTTCATAAATAATGTTTCTTTCTGCAGTTAAACCAATAGATATGGTTTTAAAATTACGAGGTTCTTTATCTTTATTTAAAAATGAAGAATAAGGCTTTTTAGTTCCAATACAAATTTCTAAAGCACGAATAACGCGATGTGGATTATCCATGGCAATGGAGTTGTAAGATTTAATATCCAACTCTTTTAATTGCTCTTGAAGGCGTTCTATTCCGTTTAATTCTAATTCAACGTTAAGGCGTTTTCTAATGTTAGTATCAACCTCTGGAAAATAGTCAAGACCTTTAGTTATAGCATCTACGTAAAGCCCAGACCCTCCAACCATGATTACGATATCATGTGTCTTGAAGAGATTATTTAAATACGTAATTGTATCTTTTTCAAAAGCACCAACACTGTAGTTGTCTTTTATGGATTTATGATGTATAAAGTGATGCTTAACTTGATTTAATTCTTTAGAGGTTGGAGCAGCAGTACCTATTTGCATTTCTTTAAAGAATTGCCTAGAGTCTGCCGAAATTATTTCAGTAGTAAAATGTTTTGCTAATTTAATGCTTAATGACGTCTTGCCAATTGCTGTGGGACCAATAACCGAAACAAGATATTTATTCATTTAATTGATTGCCACAGTTATAACAATATTCGGCATCATCACGATGATTTTCTGCCATGCAATAAGGACATGACTGTGTATTTGTATGTACGTTATGTCTATTCATTTTCACAACTTCGGCCGACACAATTCCGGTTGGAACAGCTAAAATGGCATAACCCATAAGCATGATAAACGATGATATTAACTGTCCAAGTGCCGAGACTGGTGCAATATCGCCATAGCCAACGGTTGTTAATGTTACAATAGCCCAATATACGCTTCTTGGAATGCTTGTGAAACCACTGTCTTGATCACTTTCTATTAGATACATAATTGTGCCTAGAATGATGCATAAAATAAAAACAAATAGAATAAACACAGATATTTTAGCCCGACTTGCCCTAAAAGCTCTAGTAAGGTTTGTTGATTCACCAATATACCTGGCTAGTTTTAGTATTCTAAATACTCTCAATAAACGTAATGCTCTTAAAGCAACCAATGAATGGGATCCAATAAATATAAATGATAAATATTTTGGTATGGTCGATAATAAATCGATGATTCCAAAAAAACTAAAAATGTATTTAAGCGGTTTTTTTACCGTGATTACCCTTGCAATATATTCAAATGAAAAAAGTATGGTTATAACCCACTCGGCTGTGTCAAGAAAAGAATGATATTTTGCATCTATACTTTCAATACTCTCTAGCATTACAAAAATAATACTGGCTATAATGACGATAAAGAGCGTAATATTAAAAATTTTGCCAGAAGGTGTGTCGGCTTCATAGAGTATTTCATGAAGTTTGTGTTTCCATCTGGTATTTGGTTTTTTTTCTGTCAAGAATTTATTTTTTATAAATGTAATGAAAGTTTGATTACATTCAAGTTTAGTCTATAAACTAATTATTTTCAATTGATGTTGTTTCCTTCTTAAATACGTTTGGATTATGTGTTGCGAATCGCGATTATGCTGCATTGGCGTTATAATAGATTGTAGCACCTCAAGATTAGTTACTTGGTAGTTTAAATTGTAAAAACCATAGCCTTTAAACACCCCATTTTCAATTAAAATGGCACTACGTTCATCCACTTCTCGTCCTCTGTCTAAAATTACCATATTTTGGTTTTCAAAAGCATAGTGTTCTATAATATTTGAAACCCTTTTGTTATAGGCTTCAAAATGTTCTTCATCAATACATGCACCAAAACATTGTTTAATGGTATAGTTAAAACAATTACTACTGGTGTTGTGCAATCCTGAAAGTTTTTGACACAAATTGTGTTCATCGACAGCTTTGGAAATAAAACTTTTAGCACTTCGCATATTTGAAAAGGTAATAATTGGCGTGCCTTTTCTATTGACATTGGAAACTTTTAAATTTAAATAGCCATTATCATCTGTAAAAGTAAATAAACCATGAGAAAAAATATGGCGTTTTAATGCTCTATTAAAAAAAGGTTTGTTTTGTTTAATTTCTTCACTTTCTTTTAATAAGGCGACAAGCTCGCTTCCAGTATCTTCATAGGTCACAGTTACTACTTGCAATTGCATTTTTTTTGACTTTGGATTTGTACTCGTAAAGTGTTGATTTACACGCTTTCTTATGTTCTTGCTCTTGCCAATGTAGATGATATCGCCATTTTTGTTATGCATGTAATACACTCCAGTAATGGAAGGAAGAGCGTCAATTATATCAAGTAACTTAGGTTCCATTTGGTGTTTTGGCTCTAACCTAATAGATTCTTTAATAATGTTTTTGCTTAAATCTTTGGCAAGTAGCATTTTAAACAATTTTACGGTTGCTTGAGCATCACCAGCTGCTCTATGGCGATCACTCACAGGAATTCCCAAAGATCTGGTTAGTTTTCCCAAACTATAAGAATCTTCAGTAGGAATTAAATCTTTCGAAAGCTCTACTGTACAAAGGGTTTCTTTGCTAAAATCAAAACCTAAGCGTCTAAATTCTGTTCGTAATATGCGATAATCAAATTGTGCGTTATGAGCCACCAGAATAGTATTCTCGGTAATTTCGACAATACGTTTTGCTACTTCGTAAAACTTTGGTGCATTTCGTAGCATATTACTATTTATACCTGTAAGGTTTACTACAAATGGTTGAATATCCCTTTCAGGGTTTACAAGCGTAATGAATTGATCAATAATTTTATGACCATCAAATTTATAGATGGCAATCTCAGTGATGCCTTCTTCATTATATTTTCCTCCAGTGGTTTCTATGTCTAATATTGCGTAAATAAGTTATTGATTTATTGAGTTGTCATTCTGAACAAAGTGAAGAATCTTATAGAAAAGGTGACATAGATATTTCCACTACGCTCATTATAACAAATATTATTAAATTAAATAATTTCTATCTCCAAATATACTACTTCCAACTCTTATCATGGTACTTCCGCAATCTATGGCTAGTCGATAATCGGCACTCATTCCCATGGAAATAGTCTCTAATTTACAATTATTCGTTTGGTATTCTTTTAAGGTATTAAACGTTTGTGTTAAATGAGTAAATTCCTTTTTTAATTGTGCTTCATCATCAGTAAAAGTAGCCATTCCCATTAATCCAGTTACTTTAATGTTTTTGAGTTCTCTAAACTCAAATGAATTTAAAATATTAACTGCTTCTTGATTGGACATCCCAAATTTGGAATCTTCTGAAGCTATTTTTATTTGCAATAAACAATTAATAATTCTATTATGCTTTATGGCTTGTTTATTAATTTCTTTTAAAAGTTTAAAATTATCAACGCCTTGAATTAAGCTCACAAAACTTGCCATATATTTTATCTTATTGCGTTGTACATGGCCAATCATGTGCCATTCAATATCTTTAGGCATTTGCTCATGCTTCTCAACCATTTCCTGGATTTTGTTTTCACCAAAAATACGTTGACCTGCCTTGTAAGCTTCCATTAGGTCGCTCACAGGTTTGGTTTTAGAAACAGCTACCAAGGTAACATACTCAGCAAGTTGAGATGTTATGTTGTTAAGGTTTGTGGTAATACTCATTTGGGTTATGAAAACTGTTTTGCCACTTTCTCAGCTTTTCTACTTTTAGAATAATCATAAAATCCTTCACCAGATTTTACACCTAATTTACCTGCATTCACCATATTTACTAAAAGTGGGCAAGGTGCATACTTAGGGTTTTTAAAACCATCATACATGACATTAAGAATAGACAAGCAAACATCCAAACCAATAAAATCTGCTAATTGTAGCGGACCCATTGGGTGAGCCATTCCAAGTTTCATAACCGTATCTATTTCTTGTACACCAGCGACACCATTATAGAGCGTTTCTATAGATTCGTTTAACATTGGCATTAAAATTCTGTTTGCTACAAATCCTGGATAATCGTTTACTTCAACAGGTGTTTTACCTAAAGTTGTTGACATTTCCATAATAAGCTTGGTAACTTCGTCGCTTGTATTGTAACCACGAATTATCTCGACCAATTTCATGATTGGTACTGGGTTCATAAAATGCATGCCAATAACCATATCTGGCCTTGAAGTAACAGCAGCAATTTGAGTGATAGAAATTGATGATGTATTTGTTGCTAATATGGTGTCTTCAGGACAAGCTGCATCCAATTGTTTAAATATGTTTAGTTTTAAATCAATATTCTCAGTAGCGGCTTCTACGACGAGACTTGCATATTCAACACCTTCAGTAATAGTGGTAAACGTTGAAATATTATTTAAGGTATCTTCTTTTTGTGCTTCCGAAATCTTTTCTTTAGCAACCATCCTGTCAAGGTTTTTCGTAATGGTATCAATCCCTTTTTTTAGAGCTGCATTGCTTATATCGATTAACTGTACTTTAAAACCACTTTGGGCAAAAGTATGTGCAATACCGTTTCCCATGGTTCCAGCTCCAATTACTGCTACGTTTTTCATTGAATTATATTTTTTAAAAACAATTTATTATTTGTGTTGCAACATGTAAAGCTTGGGTGCCATCTTCCAGTGTTACAATAGGTTTTGTATTTGTGTTTATGGCATGTGCAAACGTCTCTAGCTCATCTAAAATGGCATTGTTATTTGAAATTTGAGGATTATCAAAATAGATTTGTTTTTTTACACCTTCGGCATTTTGAAGTATCATATCGAAATCTCCTGGGTTTTTTGGAGCATCTTTCATTTTTACCACTTCGCATTTCTTTTCTAAAAAATCTACCGAAATATAGGCATCTTTTTGAAAGAATCGCGATTTACGCATATTTTTCAACGAAATTCTACTTGCTGTAAGGTTAGCCACACAACCATTTTCAAATTCAATTCTAGCATTGGCAATATCTGGTGTTTCACTTATTACTGAAACGCCACTTGCCGATACATTTTTAACTTTGGAATTTACTACGCTAAGTATAATATCGATATCATGAATCATTAAGTCCAACACCACAGGAACATCTGTACCTCTAGGATTAAACTCGGCCAAACGATGTGTTTCGATAAACATTGGGTTTATAATTTGATTTTTCACAGCTTTAAATGCAGGATTAAATCGCTCTACATGCCCAACTTGACCTCTAAGATTATGTTTTGCCAAAAGTTTACGAATTTCTTCGGCTTCTTCTACAGTATTGGTAATAGGCTTTTCAATAAACACATGTTTGCCTTTTGCAATGGCTTTAAGTGCACAGTCGTAATGCGATAAGGTAGGTGTCACAATATCTACCATGTCAACAGCATCTATAAGCGCATCAATTGAGTTAAAATATGTATAACCAAATTCAGCTTCAACATTTTTTGCATTGGTTTCATTTGCATCATAAAAACCTATAAGGTCATATTTGCTAGATTGATTTAAAAGACGTAAATGAATTTTACCAAGGTGGCCAGCACCAAGTACACCAGCTTTTAGCATATTTTTCGTTTTCAACAAAAATAAGATTTTTTATGCTTTTTTGAACGGATTCCTTTATTTAAAAATTTAATAGGCATCTTGTTTTTTTACACTAACATTTTAGCTAATTTTAGCAAGCAAAATTATAACCATTGAAAGATACATTTAAGCACAAAGGCCTTCGCCAAAAACTAGTTGAAACAGTAAAATTTAAAGGAATAAAAGACGAGAATGTTTTACGAGCTATAGGTAATATTCCAAGACATTTGTTTATGGATTCTGGTTTTTTGGATCATGCTTATCAAGATAAAGCATTTCCCATTGCTGCCAACCAAACCATTTCGCAACCATATACAGTGGCATTCCAGACAGAATTATTACAAATAAAAAAAGGTAATAAAATTCTTGAAATTGGCACAGGTAGTGGTTATCAGGCTGCGGTTTTATGTGAGCTTGGGGCTAAAGTGTACAGTATTGAGCGACAGCAGGAGCTTTTTAAAAAAACGAGTAAATTTTTACCAAAATTAGGCTATATGCCAAAAAAACTCATTTTTGGTGATGGTTACAAAGGACTTCCAGAAGAGGCACCTTTTGATGGGATAATCGTTACAGCTGGAGCGCCTTTTGTACCTAAACCTTTACTTGCACAATTAAAATTAGGAGGAAAGCTGGTTATTCCAGTTGGTGATGATGTTCAAACTATGACTTTGTATATTAGAAAAGGCGCTAAAGAATTTGAAAAACACGAATTTGGTGATTTTCGTTTTGTGCCGCTTTTGGAGGATAAGAATTAATTATAGATTTCCATTTTTTTAATATCTTGTACATACTAAACCAACCAATATCATGTACAAGAAATTATTATTAGTGTTTTTAGTTTTTACGGCAATAAATATATATCCTCAAGAGCTTAAAAAGCAAGACTTAGACAAACTATCTTTAAAATATGCTAAAGAATCGTTTCAGGAATTATATGAATTCTTTAGCATTTCTAATGATGCTAATTATCCAAAGCAGATTGAGCCAAATGTTAAATGGTGTGAAAAAGCTTTTTCTAAACGAGGGTTTAAAACACAACGGTTAGAAACCTCTACAGTACCATTATTGTTGGCTACAAGAGAAAACCTAAAAGCTAGAAAAACTGTTTTGGTGTACCTTCAAGTTGATGGGCAACCAGTCGATACTACAAAGTGGCATCAACCCGATCCTTATATTCCTACTTTAAAAGAGCAAAATGCTAATGGTAATTGGAACATTATTCCATGGAATAAATTAGAAGGTGAAATTAATAATGATTGGCGTATATTTTCACGTTCTGCATCTGATGCTAGGGGACCAGATATGATGTTCTTGAAAGCTATGGATATTCTTAATGATTTTAAGTTCAAGCCAGATTATAATTTAAAAGTAATCATGGATTTTGAAGAAGAATTAGGGTCGCCAAACTTACCTAAAGCTGTATTAGAGAATAAAGAATTGCTAGCAGCCGATATGCTAGTCATTTTTGATGGACCAAGGCATTTATCTAATCAGCCAACATTAAGTTATGGTGCTCGAGGTATTGCTGAAATAACTATAGAAGTATTTGGTCCAAGAAGTCCTTTACATAGTGGCAATTATGGGAATTATGTGCCCAATCCTGCAATGAAATTATCACAACTTTTGGCAACTATGTGGCATGAGGATGGTCGAGTAACCATTCCTGGTTGGTATGATGGCATAACCATAAGTGATGAGGTTAAGAAAATTTTAAAACAAGTACCCGATGATGAAGCTCAAATACAAAAGGATTTTGGTATAGCTAGTACAGATAATATTGGAACAAATTTTCAAGAAGCCATTCAATATCCAGCTTTAGGAATTTTAGGAATGGAGGCAGCTTGGGTAGGTAAAGAAACTAGAACAGTTATTCCAGCTTCGGCTACTGCCGAAATGAATATTCGTTTGGTAAAAGAAACTAATGGAGATCGTATGGTATCATTAGTTAAAAAGCATGTTGAAAACCTAGGGTTTCATTTAATTAAAGGAGAACCAACCGAAGAAGAACGATTGACATATAAAAAACTGGCAAGATTTAATTCAAAGGTATCTTATGGTGCATTTAGAACCGAGTTTAATACAGAAGTAGGTGAGTGGTTACGAAAAGGAATGCGATATGCTTTTGGAGAAAATCCTATACAAATTAGAACCATGGGTGGTTCTATACCAATTTCACCTTTTGTAATTACTTTAGGTATTCCAGCAGTTGGTGTGCCAACTGTTAATCCAGATAACAATCAGCATAGTCCAAATGAAAATATAAGACTAGGAAATTACATAGATGGTATAAAAACCATTACAGCTATTTTGATGCAAGACTTTTAACCATCCTATAATCATCCATAAAAAAGCCATTGCCAATATCTATTACTATGGACTCAATGTTCTTGAAACCATTTTTTTTGTAAGCCCTAATAGCATTAATATTATTTTTATTGACTGTTAGGGATATGGTTTTGCACAGTAATTCTTGGGCTTTGCTTTCAATAAAGTTAAAGGCAGTCTTTCCAATTTTTTTGCCTCTATGCTCTTTAAGAAGATACACTTTACTTAAAAAAAGATTATCGTCATTCTTTTTAATCGATAGGTAGCCAATATTATCCTTATCATATTTAATAATATAATATTCATAACCTTCTTTAGCTTGTTGTTGCATAGCTTTTGACGTTTGAAACTTGGCAACCATATAGTCAACTTGAGCTTTTCCAATAATAGGTGTATAATGCTCTTGCCAAACTATGTTAGCTAATTTGGCAATTGCGTTAAAATGTTCTTTGGAATTTGCTAAAAAGAACTCGGTCATTAGTTTTTATTTGGCAAATATTGCTCAGGAATAGGATTTTCTTCTGATTCTTGCATCCAATAAATGTTTAAAACCCACCATCTATTACCATCATTTAATAACTGGATGCTATTAATGCCTCGCATAAATGGCTCTTTATCGTTTTTGCTTCGGTAAGATTCATAGGTACTAAATACTTGGGTAATATTTCCAAAAGTATCAACTTCTCGTTGCAGTTCTATTTCATAAAAACCATTTTCTACTAGATAATTTCCTGAAGAATTTACATAATCGTCTGGAGTTATAAAACGTGCTCCAATTTTACCTTCTCTATTTTTTCCCGATGGAATTAATTTAGCATCTGGATGAAATAAAAATCGAAATAAATCCCAATCTCTTGCTTCGCCTTTTTCCCCTGAAATTACAGCATATAAAGTTTCGAGCGTACTGTTTAATGTTTTTACATTTTCTAAATAAGCATCTTTGCTATCTTGAGCATTTGTTAAAAAAGTAATGAGCAGTGTTATTGTTAATACGGTTAAATGTTTCATTTTTTTAAACTAAAAATAATCAATTAAAACTTTATGCCAAATATAATTGCATCGCCTTTATAGCCATTTTGATAGGAACGTAAATAATCTACACGAAGAAACCTAAATTTC
>CALZKX010000035.1 GCA_945788155.1 uncultured Flavobacteriaceae bacterium | reverse complement strand
TTCATCTTTAATTTCAATTATTGAATTTTCATCATCACAATCCAAACACTCAACATCATTGTAGCGAATCTTTAGATAATGGTTTTGTTTACCACGAGACATAATATCTGAGGCATATCTCCAGCTTCTAAAGTTACGTGTGCTTTCATCGGCGTAAATAATACTTCCTTCAGGCATATACAACGTAATTGTTACATCTTGATCTCTAAATTTATTGTCGGCATCTGTTAAGAAGTAATTATCTAACACCAATTTGCCATTATTATAATTAAAACTGTAAATAATTTCTTCAGCACGATTTCTTGCGGCTTGATAGGTTCTACCTCTTGCGTCTTTTACAATTTTCATATAAGCCACAGAGTCGTTTGTTGATTTTACTGAAAATCTTACATCTGACGAATATATTTGTTTCACATCGTTATCACTATAAACAATGTCAAAATCGTTGCTTCTATAGTTATTTCGTGCATACTTTTCATTATTAATCATCTCGACATATAACGTGTCATTAGCTTTAATGTTCAACTCGATGTGTTCGGTAAATTCACCTTCTCTGGAAAATTCGGCGACTTCCTTTGCTGCGAAAATAGCCAGAGTCACTATGGATGCTAACCATAATGCTAATAGAGTAAAGTTTGCTGTTCGGCCTACAGGTTTAAGGTTGTTGACCAATATTTTTAAACCCAATATGAAGATGTAAAAAAACGGTATTCCTACGGCAAAAAGAGCTAGTAAGGAAACAACCCAAATTGGTAAATTTGATGAGTAGAATACATTTGCCATGTCTATTCCATCAAAATGAAATAGATCCACAACACCAACAGAGAGCAAGCTTACAATAAGTGAAATTAAAGTTGTAGCTCCAATAATAATTAAGATAATGCCTATGAATTTTGCGAAAATCTTAAAGAAAAACATGATTACATTTCCAAGGGCATCAAAAAAGGAGCGAGAAGTGGTTTTAATTTTGTCACCAGCTTTATTATAATCTCCACTTTTTAGTTTGTCTGTTACTTCATCCAAACTATCTTTAACATTACTAAACCCTTCTTTTACTTTTTCTTCTATATTAGTAATGTTAACAGGCTTTCCCGACATTGCCAGTTTTTCAGATGTTGTTTCGGCCGCAGGCATTAATATCCATAATAAAATGTAAACCAGTACACCTGTACCTGCACCAAAAAACAGTAACACCCAAATAAGCCTAATCCATAAGACTTCAATGCCAAAGTAGTGGCTTAAACCAGCTGAAACACCACCTATATAAGCATTTTCGGTATCTCTATATAATTTTCTTGTAGAGTTTGTTCCTGAAGTAGAATATGTACGTTTTGGTTCGTCTTCAAATATTTCTTCATCTACCATATAATCTTCAGGTTGTCCCATAATGGTAATAACCTGTTCTACTTCTTTTATTGAGACTACTTGTTTATCGTTTTCAACACGCTCATTGAAAAGCTCTGCAATACGTGTTTCAATATCTGCAATTATTTCATTTCGACCTTGTGAGTCTGTAAATGAACGTTTAATAGCCTCAAGGTAGCGTTGTAATTTTTGGTATGCATCCTCGTCTATGTGAAAGAATGTACCTGCTAAATTTATATTGACTGTTTTATTCATTTTTTTGTTGTTTTTTGTCTTGTTACTAGGTTAACTGCGTTTTGTAATTCGCTCCAAGTGGTATTAAGTTCGTTTAAAAATAATTTACCTGTTTCGGTTAAACCATAATATTTTCTTGGAGGTCCAGATGTCGATTCTTCCCAACGATAATTGAGCAGACCTGCGTTTTTTAAGCGCGTAAGCAACGGATAAATCGTGCCTTCAACAACTAGCATCTTTGCGTCTTTTAAAGTGCCTAGAATTTCTGCAACATACGCATCGTCATCTTTTAATATCGATAGTATGCAGTACTCCAGAACGCCTTTACGCATTTGTGCCTTGGTGTTTTCTATCTTCATGTGTTCATTTTTGTGTTTGTTCTAAGTGCATGTAATTGATTAGATTACATGTATTTTTAGAATTTAAGTTTATAATAACTGTTCATTTTTTGATTGATCAATGATTGATGATTAGTTTTCGATTGATTTATTATTTTAAAAAATTGATTGTTAATGGATATTTATATGGTTCGCCTTGGTTTGCTTTACTTGTTGCAATGATTATAAAAATAATTTCTAAAACAAATGCAGCAATAACTAATAAACCAGCTAAAATTGAGAAAATAACTACATTGTAACTATCTCGATTTGATAAATGAAAATTAAAATCAAAATCGTAAGCTTGCCAAAATTCAGGAAAATCTATATGGTTTAAAACACCAAATAAAAATAAAGGTATTGTTATGGCACCAATAAAAAACGTATAAAGCAATATACTTAACTGAAAATTAATAGCTTGTTTACCATGCTTATCTATAAATCCTGATTTATCCT
This sequence comes from uncultured Flavobacteriaceae bacterium, assembly GCA_945788155.1. Lineage (GTDB taxonomy): Bacteria > Bacteroidota > Bacteroidia > Flavobacteriales > Flavobacteriaceae > Pontimicrobium. Next base: position 18,273 of record CALZKX010000035.1, on the reverse strand, counting down.
TATTCATAGTCCAAAAAATTAAAGGCATAATAAAATTGCCTAACGGAAATATGAACTTAGATAAAGCAGAAAGGTGTATAACTGCAGCAACATTTTTATGGTGATTTGATAACATAGTTTAAAACATATAATAGTTTCTTATGCAAATATATGGTTAAAAAAAGGTATTATGCAATACAAAGTACTAAATATTAACATAAATTTAACAAATAGATATGTCGTATATTTTCGATATTTTTGTGATAAATACAATGTAAATGAAGCTAACTCCTAGAAAAATCAACACTTTCAATATCTTTAAACTTCCATCTGTTTTTTTTACAGGTGTTCGTGTTAAAACTATTAATAATGAAATATGTACAGTAGCGGTAAAGCACAAATGGATAAATCAAAACCCATTTAAATCTATGTTCTGGGCAGTTCAAGGTATGGCAGCTGAACTTACAACCGGAGCATTGGTTATGGATAAGATTGAGCAAAGTGGTGAAAAAATTTCTATGTTGGTTCTAAATAATAAAGCATCATTTACAAAAAAAGCAACTGGACGAATAACATTTACATGCTCCCAAGGACTTGAAATAGATAATACAATAACTAAAGCCATAGAAACTGGAGAAGGGCAAACTATTTGGTTAAACTCTATAGGCACTAATTCTGAGGGAATTGAGGTGTCTAATTTTGATTTTGAGTGGACGCTCAAGGTAAAAAGTAGTTAGTTTTTAGTAATTAGTTTGTAACATAACATAAAACAAATCAACATATAAACAAATCAACTTTTAAACACTATATATATGACAGCTCACGAAATAGATTATAGAATTTACGGCGAAGAAATGCAATATGTCGAAATAGAATTAGATCCACAAGAAGGCGTCGTAGCCGAAGCAGGAAGTTTCATGATGATGGACGATGGAGTAAAAATGGAAACCATTTTTGGCGATGGTTCGCAAAAAGATTCAGGTTTTCTTGGAAAAATATTAGGCGCAGGAAAACGTATCCTTACAGGTGAAAGTTTATTTATGACTGCTTTTTACAACAATTTAAGTGGTAAAAGAAATGTGTCTTTTGCATCACCTTACCCAGGAAAAATTATACCAATAGATTTAACTGAATTTAGAGGTAAATTTATTTGCCAAAAAGATGCCTTTTTATGTGCCGCAAAAGGCGTAAGTGTAGGAATTGAGTTTTCAAAAAAACTTGGTCGTGGCTTATTTGGAGGCGAAGGGTTTATCATGCAAAAATTAGAAGGAGATGGAATGGCGTTTGTACACGCTGGCGGCACCATGTCTAAAAAAGTACTACAACCAGGAGAAATTTTAAAAGTTGATACTGGCTGCATTGTTGGTTTTACACAAGATGTAGATTATGATATAGAATTTGTTGGTGGCATAAAAAACACGGTATTTGGTGGTGAAGGATTGTTTTTTGCAAAATTACAAGGTCCAGGAACGGTTTATATACAGTCACTACCTTTTAGTAGATTAGCAGGACGAGTGTTGGCAACCGCACCACAAGGTGGTGGAAAGGATAGAGGAGAGGGAAGTATTTTGGGTGGTTTGGGAAATATTTTGGATGGAGATAATAGGTTTTAATATAATAGTTAAAAACAAATTGATTATCAATTGTTTAACTTTTACAGGCTGTTAAATTCTATATAAAAAAGATTTTTAATCGATTTTTTTTCTTAAATTTAGAATTATATAATTGCAAACAAAAAGCCTATAGATACATTTTTACTTTTTATTATTTATCAAATAAAACCTAAGTAACTTATGTCAAGAGCAATGTTTGAGTACACCAAAACTGTACTAAAAAAAGTGAGTTTTGATGCTAATTTGTTTTGCAAGGAACTCGAAAAGGCACTAAAAAGATTGTTGCCTTACGAAATAGAAGAATTGAAAATATTTATCCATTCTTTAATTACGCAGAATCCAGAACTAAATCAATGTTTAATTTATTTAAAAGCATAATGAAAAGCGACTCGAAAGAGTCGTTTTTTTTATTTAGCTAAAGGACTAATTATATTAACGTTTTGAAATGCGATTGCGCCTCTAATTATACCAGAAATAACACTATGCAAAGCTTCAATAATTTGCATTTTTAATTCACTTTTATGATAAATAATACTCACTTCGCGAGCTGGAATTGGATCATTAAAGTGATGTAGGTTGTTTTTTTCGGCTTCCTTAATGTCCAAGGTGTGTAAGTATGGTAACAAGGTCATTCCAAGACCTTCGTTAGATAGTTTTACAAGCATTTCAATGCTTCCGCTTTCCAATTGAAAATTATCTTCGTCATGTTTTTTAAATGATTTGCATAAGTTAATAACACCATCTCTAAAACAATGACCATCTTCAAGCAAAAGCATATCTTCAATCTCTAGCTCCGAAACGTCAATTTTTTTATTGTCATGTAACCGATGTCCTTTTGGGATATAGCTCACAAAAGGTTCATAATATAAAGGACGTTCTTTAATAGATTCGTTTTCTAATGGAGTTGCTGCTATAGCAGCATCTAAATGGCCATCATTAATACGTTGTATAATTTCGTCGGTTGTTAATTCTTCAATCTTTAGCTTTACTTTTGGGTAGCGCTTTATAAATGTTTTTAAAAACATAGGTAACAGCGTAGGCATTATAGTTGGAATAATACCAAGTCTAAATTCGCCTCCTATAAATCCTTTTTGCTGGTCCACAATATCTTTTATTCTATCGGCTTCATTTACTATGTTTTTTGCTTGATGTACTATTTTCTTACCAATTTCAGTTAGCTCAATGGGCTTCTTGGTCCTGTCAAAAATCTGTACATCCAATTGGTCTTCCAGCTTCTGAATTTGCATACTCAACGTAGGTTGTGTTACAAAACATTTTTCAGCTGCTTTGGTGAAATTTTGATGCTCTGCAACAGCCAAAACATAATATAATTGTGTTATTGTCATGTTTATAATTTTATGCTATAAAGATATAAAAACTATCAATAAAATTTATACTAAAACACCTTTTTAATAGATTAAATTTGTAGTGAACAAAAAATATGACGATATGACAACATTAAATAGTATAGGATTAGATAGTGATAAAGCTAAAGTTTTAGCAGAAGATTTAAATATATTATTGGCTAATTTTCAATTGTATTATCAAAACTTAAGAGGCATACATTGGAATATAAAAGGACGCGCGTTTTTTGATTTGCATGTTAAGTTTGAAGAACTGTACAATGATGCCAATATAAAAGTGGATGAAATAGCTGAGCGTATATTAACACTTGGTGAAACACCTTTACATACCTTTGATGATTACTCCAATTACAGAAAAGTGCCAGTTGGTAAAAACATTTCAGAAGATAATAAAGCAGTGAAGCTAATAGTAGATTCTTTAACAGAGCTATTAAAAATTGAAAGAGATATATTGAATAAGTCAGGTGATGCTGATGATGAAGGAACCAATGCGATGATGAGTGGTTTTATATCTGAACAAGAGAAAACCGTTTGGATGATGAAAGCTTGGTTAAACGAAACCGTATAACTATTTGGTTAGTAGCTGGTTTTTTTGATTGATAGAAAAGAGGCTGTCTAAAAATAATTTTTTTAGACAGCCTTTTTCTTTTTTTTTGATTGATTGATATAAGTTGTTAAAATGTAATTGTTAATGCTACATTTTTATTAGAAACTTCAAACTTTCCTTCTGAAAAAGTTGGAGGTCCCATTAACATTGGATTGTTAGATAAACCAAAAGATTCTAGAGGCATACCATTAGGTTCAAAATCCATACGTTTATTATCATTTTCGTCGTGTAAAGCTAATAATGCATAGTTTCCAGGAGCAACATTTTTAAAGGTATAGACTACTTTTCCATCCTTTACCTTTGCAGCTGCTTGTTGTAAAGCCTCAGTCTTCATAAAGGTGTCAGTTGTATGAAGCCCTATAATAACGTGACCTCTGTCGTTAGTAATATTATCGATGGTTACAGTAATGTCTTTTCCGTTTTCGGTTTGAGCGATACTTAAAGTTGTACTTAAAATAAGTGTAAAAATTAGTGCGATAGTTTTACTCAATACATTTCTATTAATAATTTGGGTTTCGTAATTTTTTTTCAAAAAGTTCATAATAATGTGTTTTTTAATGTTTAACACTGTAAAAGTCTATTATAAAAACTAGTTGAGGTAATTTGATTTACTGAACTGTTATTTTACGCTTCTCAATTGTTAAAGCAAGCCTCTGGCTTTAATTTCGAGGTATTTATTAATCGTGTCAAGGGTTAAATTCTCTGGCTTTGTAAGAATGGAATAGATACCATACTTTTTTAGCTCGTTGACAATTAAACGCTTTTCAAAAGCGAATTTTTCAGCAATAACCTTATCATATACTTGCTGAATGGTTTTTGCCTTGTTTTCAATTAAACTATTCAATTCAGTGTTTTTAAAGAAGATAACTACCAATAAATGGTTCTTTGCCATTCCTTTTAAATAAGGTAATTGCCTATGTAAACTATCTAAAGTTTCAAAATTGGTGTATAGCAATAGTAAACTTCGTTGTGTAATGTTACGTCTTACATCGCCATATAAACGACCAAAATCGCTTTCAAAGAAATCGGTTTTAATATTATAAAGGCCTTCTAAAATCAGGTTCATTTGCGAAGTGCGTTTTTCTGCAACGACCATGTTTTCCACCTTTTTTGAAAAAGTGAAAGTTCCAGCTTTATCGTGCTTTTTTATAGCCACATTCGATATTACTAAAGCTGCATTAATCGCATAGTCCAATAAACTCAATCCATCAAAAGGCATTTTCATGAGTCTGCCTTTATCAATTACGGAATACACAGGTTGCGATTTCTCGTCTTGAAATTGATTGATCATTAATTGATTGGATTTTGCAGTAGCTTTCCAATTAATGGTTCGTAAGTCATCACCTAAAACATATTCTTTTATCTGTTCAAATTCCATGGTATGACCAATTCGCCTAATTTTTTTAATACCATATTGATGCAAATTATTGCTGATTGCCATTAAATCATATTTGCGTAATTGAATAAAACTAGGATAGGTTGGAACCATTGCATCATCACAAAAACCAAAACGCCTTGCAATCAATCCAAATACAGAAGTTGCATAAATATTTAGTTTGCCAAAATGGTACTCACCACGTTCGGTTGGTCGCAATTCATATTGCAATTCAGTTTTGCTTGTTGCATCCAATTTTCGTTGAATGCTGAAGTTTCGGACTTGAAACTGTACAGGGATTTCATCAATTATTTTAATAAAAACAGGGAAGGTGTAATAGTTTTCGATGCTTAATCGTATTGGATTTTGGTCACCATTGCTAAATTTTTCCGGAAGTATTCTAATGCCATTAACACCTCGTTTTGCTGTAAACAATAATAAAACATCGAGAAGCGTAAATATGAGAAGTACTAAAAAGAGTAGCTTTACAATAACAAACCATCTGGGAAACACAAAGCTTAGCACAAACAACACCATAAGCGTGATGCATGCGTAAAAAAAACGGTTTTGTATGTAAAATGGTTTAATGAACTTCACTAAATTCGTTTATTCGTTTATTCGTTTATTCGTTTATTCGTTTATTCGTTTATTCGTTTACTGAGTACTGCTAACTTAGTACTGAATCATCCTTCATTTTGGCGAATTTTTCCGGTTTCTTCTGGACCTTTTAATCCTTTGGGGTTTAGACCATATTTATTTTTTTTAGGCACACCATCTTCTACTATCATCCAAAAAAAGTAAAAAGGAATTAATTGATAAAACCCATTTCTGCCAATATCATGACATCGTTTAGCACCTTGAGCAAGTATAAACCATGCCGAAATCACAAAGAAAGTCCAAAAAATTTCTCTTTCATAAGCGATGCCTCGGATTAAAAAAACGATTGGAAAAAAAATGATTGCCTGAAACAATACGCTTAAAAAATATTCTATTCTACGAATTCTGCCTTTAAATGAAAATGGATTGTTAAACATGTCTAGTTACTTTAGTTATCTTGGAATTTCTACCGCATCAATAATTTGATTTATTATTTGTTTGGTAGTAACACCTTCTATTTCGCGTTCTGGTGTCACAATAACTCTATGTTGCAATACTGGTACAGTAGATTTTTTAATATCTTCTGGTGTCACAAAATCACGTCCATTCATAGCTGCAAAGGCTTTACTCGCTTTTAAAATCGCAATGGAAGCTCTTGGTGAAGCACCTAAATATAAAAAGGGATTATTTCTGGTGTTTACAATAATATCTGCAATATACTTAACCAAGTGTGATTCTATAATAATTTGGTTTACCAAGCCTTGAAACTTAGCAATTTGCTCCTTGCTTAAATGCGATGTGATTTTACCTGTTTTTTGTTCGCCTTTTAAATTGTGTTCACGATTAATAATTTCAATTTCTTCATCTATATTTGGGTAATCTATATCAATCTTGAATAAAAACCGATCTAATTGCGCTTCGGGCAATCTGTATGTGCCTTCCTGTTCAATAGGGTTTTGCGTTGCTAATACTATAAATGGCAAATCCATTTTGTACTTTTGACCATCAATGGTTATTTGGCGTTCTTCCATCACTTCAAACAATGCAGCTTGTGTTTTTGCTGGCGCACGATTTATCTCATCAATTAAAATCATATTTGAGAAAATAGGCCCTTGTTTGAATTCAAATTCTGAGGTTTTTATATCAAAAACAGAGGTTCCTAAAATATCACTTGGCATCAAATCTGGAGTGAATTGGATTCTACTGAAACCAACATCCAATGATTTTGCCAATAGTTTTGCCGAAATGGTTTTAGCAACACCAGGAACCCCTTCGATTAAGGAATGTCCATTTGCTAAGATGGAAGCAATAAGCATATCAATCATGCCTTTTTGGCCAACAATAACCTTACTAATTTCGCTCTTTATGAGTTCGACACCTTCTTGTAATTCGGTTAAATCGATACGGTTTTTAAAACTCAAACTATCCTCTTGAGAGTCTTGAGTTTCTTGTTTTACTCCTTTTTCAATAGGCAAATGCTCTTGATTGTTTTGATTTAAGCTGTCTTCTTGAGAGTCGTTTGTATGCTCCATATATTAGTTGTTATAAAAGTCTTCAATTGTTTTATTTAAGTTTTTTAAATCATCTTCATTGCACACTTGTTTTGCTTTTAAATGTACAATAAGATTAATTGTTTTTTGAGTTTTCCTTTGGTCTTTTCCTGATTTTAGGGCTAGGTTTTTTACAAATTTTTCGTTTAATAGTTGCGTGTCTAAATAATACTTACGTCTTATGGACTCTAAAAAATAGGTTATTTTTTTATCGATTAAATTATTATGGTCTTTTGTTTCGTAGTATAAATTCCCTATGGTTTTTATAAATGCAATGGTCGAATTCTCCAAAGGTTTAATAACCTTTACAATACGTTGTTTTCGTTTTGCATTAAACATAATAAATATGAGTAATGACACTAAAGCAAGCAACCATGCCCATTTTAAGGCTGGTTGGCTTAATATAAACCTTAATGGTGAATTGCCAAGTTCGGTTCGCTTTTTATTGCGTGAATCATAAAAAATGTTACCATCTGGTAAATACGATAAAATGGCGGCTGCATATTTTTTGTTGTATTTTTTTAATAGTGAAAAGTTGGTAAATGCCATTGGCTGTAAGTGCAAATAGACATTGCCAAATTCATGATTTACTTTAATGAAATTTATTCGCTCTGCTTCATTAAATTTTTGATATCCTAAAACTGTTGTTTTAGTTGAGTCAAGCTTTGAGAAATAAATATTGCTTAAACCTCTATCAATCGTTATGGAGTCGTTTTTAAATGATGGATTTGCTAAACTAAATTGTGCTTCTCCAGTAAAATCAAAATCATTTTCCAACTCAATTCCCAGAGTATCCAAAAACTTTTGAGGGAGATAATTACTTGACATGAAAATGGTGTTGCCATGAGAAGCAAAATCCAATAATTCCTGAGCAGAGACATCATCAACTTCAGCATAATCGTCTATGAGCATGTAATTTCCAGTGGTTAAATACGTGGAGTCTTCCCAACTGTAATAGTCGTCAAAATATTCGTAAGGCGACACTGAGATATCTTGTACCTTGCTTTTTGAGAATATATTTGGCAGCTCATTGTATAGCACAAAAGTGCCATATGGTATGGTGTGAGCTTCATTAAATGTTCGTGTCCAGTTTATTGGTTTTGGTTTAGAAAACTCAATAGCAATTGCTACTACAAAAAGCAGAATCAGTAATCCAATATATATTTTTATGGTTTTGTTCATGCTTTAATAGATTTTAAAAATGAATCAAAAGCACGTTTTGCTTTACGAAATTGTTCGTTGTTTACATCAAACTCGCCATACCAAATGTAATTGTATAAGTAAGATGTATATGCAAATTCTTTTTTTACCTCTAGAATTTTTATTTCGTTTTGGTAATCGTTGTTGGTTTTTTCAACATCATAGTGAATAATTTCAGCAACACTTAATTTCTTTAAAAGCCACAGATAATAGTATCTAACTGCTAATCTGTAATTGGAATTGTTTTCAGCTTCTGCGATAAGTTTTTTAAAATTGGTTGCATGAATATTAGCCTCAATATCTGTGACAGGAATAATATTTTTGTCGGACGATTTTCCAAAAACCCAAGTGCCTTCTTTGTTAACCACAGCTCTAAAAATGAAATATATGACCAGAATAAATAGGAGCACACCTCCAATTTTAATTGCCAAATCGGTTGCTCTTGAGGCTTGTCCTTGATTTTTTATATTAAAGAGATTCTGAATTTTATCACTTAGCCATTGTTTAAAACGTGTCCACCAACCAGATTTTTCGATGGTTCGCTCGTAAATAAAATTGTTATCACTGTATTTTTCGATTAGGTTTTCAAATCTTCTAGGAGTAATACTTGAAGTATCTATATTTAGTGTGTCAATTACTACTTTTTTTACTTCAGTATTATTAAACGTAGTAGCTTTAATTTCTTGAAATGAGCAACAAATAATAGTGAATATAGCTATATGTAAACCAATGCGTTTATTCACTCGTTCCTATTTGGTCAATCACACTTTTTGTATTGATGTTTTCGTTGTCTTCTTTTAAACTGTAAAATACAATACCTTGATTGAGCTGTGTAATGTTATTTAATATGGTTCCAACAATAAAAGAGATAAAAAACACAACTAACATCATTATTACAAAGGAGGCTCCAATTTCTTCTGGATTAGGGTTTGCCTCTTGTGTTGTTGTAAATAAGCTTCCCATAAAGAATAAATATGGAATCAATGTGATAATATTTTGTACTACATAAGCCATTAAATAAAACAGTCCAACACTACCAACAGCTGCCCAGAATTTTTTGGTCATCAATGTCCAAGCATACCCAAAACTGTCCCAAATGCCTCTTTTTTGCTGTAGATATTCCATGAGTGTCATGTTGTAGAATAACGAAAAAGCACCAATTAAAATAGGCATTAACAATATACCTATTATGGTAATTGCTAAAACAAAAAGGCCAATTCCTAAAACCATTATTAGAGGGATTCCCAATAAAATACCACAGAAAAGAAAAATAAAGAGTTTACCAATATTTTGTTTGTAGGCCATTACAATTTGTTGGGTGTCAAAATTCTTCCCATGGTTTGCTATATAGAGTTTTAAATATATTGCAGTATAAGAATAGGAAATAAGTCCAGCCACAAGTCCAACAACAATAAAAAGTATCATTAAAAGAATAAAAAAGCCAAAATTTTCATTCATATATTCATCGAAAACCGTATTGCTATTTCCACCTTGTAAAACACCACTAAATAAAAAATCGGAATAGAACTTTGTAATGAAATAACCAATAACCATTAAGATTAACAAAAAAATACCATTGACAATAAAGAAGTGCTTAAAATAATGTTTGCCATTTTGTTTGATGAATGAAAACGTATCTTGAAAAAAGGCACTAAAACCTCTGGATTTATATAACTGCATAAGTTTCTTTAAGTTGTTTATGTAAAATAGTAGGGTAAATTAAGTAGTAAAACGAGATGATGCTTAAGGTAACTAAAATGATTCCAACCGAGAGCCAATTAGGCATCGCATTGGAATAGCGAGTTACAAAACCTTCTAAAAAGCCTGCTGCAAGGGTAAACGGAAAGGTGCTTACTAAAATTTTGACACCATCTTTCATCCCTATTTTAAAGGATGTTAGTCTAGAATATGTTTTTGGAAATAATATACTAGCTCCTAAAATTAGTCCAGCTGCACCTTCTATAACAATAGCAAAAATTTCCATGGAGCCATGAATCCAAATACCTCGAACACTTTCCCAAAGCACACCTTCTTTAAAAAAGAAAAATTGAAAAGCACCAACCATAATACCATTATTCAGTAATATATAACCAGTTCCAATTCCACCAAAGACACCAAGAATAAAAGATAATAATCCTACTTGAATGTTGTTGATTGTAATAGCAAAAAACCCTCCCCAATTACTACCGCTTTTATATACAGCTACAGGATCGCCAGCTTCAATATTTTCTAAAGTCATATTTACATAATGGTCACCTAAAATAAGTCGAACAAAAGTATCATCATAAGCAGCAGATAGGGCTCCAATAGCAACAAATGATAAAAAAAGTACAAAAGCATACATCACATAACGCCTGTATTGATAGATAATCATTGGGACTTCAACTTTCCAGAAATATATAAAGCGATTGGTGTCTTCACGTTTGGTTTTATAAATTTTTTGAAAAGCCTTAGCTGCTAAGTTGTTTAAATAAAGAATTGTTTTACTTTTGGGATAATAAGTTTGTGCGTAGGACAAATCGTTTACCAAATGAATATATAAAGACGCTAGTTCATCAGGGTTTTTAAGGGTTTTTCCAAAAATGGCTCTCTCAAAATCCAGCCATTTTTCTTTATTTTGTTTGATAAACGCAACCTCTCTCATAGACCCTCAAATTAACTGAATAAATGGTAGAGTTACAAATAAACACTACTCAAAATGTAAATATAAATTTTACTGCTGCAAGTGTTGGCGAACGTATATTGGCAGCAATAATTGATTTGCTTATAAAAGTAGCTTACATTATTGTAATTTATCAAATTGGGTTTAATATTACAGGTTTAGGAGAATGGCTGGAGGCTCAAGATTTTTGGTCGGTAACTGCAGTTATATCCTTGCTTTTTTTACCAGTAATGTTTTATTCTTTACTATTTGAAACTCTTTTGGATGGTCAAACTCCTGGAAAACGTGTCCTAAAAATTAAAGTCGTTAAAATAGATGGTTATCAAGCTTCAATTGGCGATTTTTTTATAAGATGGATTTTTAGAATCGTTGATTTTAACTTACTAGGACCACTTTTTGGGTCGGTAATTGGATTAATAGCGATTATTTCAAGTCCAAAAAATCAACGATTAGGTGACATGACTGCAGGAACTTCGGTAATAACATTAAAGAATAATGTAAATATAAGCCACACAATTCTAGAAGATTTAAAACAAGATTACATACCTACCTATTCAAGTGTCATCAAATTGTCTGATAATGATGCGCGAATCATAAAAGATACATTTAAAACCGCAATTAAATCTAAAGACTATAAAACACTTATAAAACTACGACGTAAAATTGTAGATGTACTAGAGTTAAAAGATATAAAGCACAATACAGACCACGAATTTATTGATGTGATTTTAAAAGATTATAACTACTATACCCAAAATATGTAAGCAGAGAACCAATTTTTCTATTTCAGAAAAATTGAGTGAATCGCTTATGCTGAGCTTGTCGAAGTATCTCACCAATGTTATATTAAGCCCTTAAGAACCAATTTTTCTATTTCAAAAAAATTGAGCGAATCGCTTATGCTTAACAACGCTTCGGCATCTTTACAAAGATGCTCTAATAATGAGAACCCATTTTTATATTAAGAAAATGATGTTTTACTTTTAAAGTTAACACCTCACTAACCTTCCTAAAGGAGGGAATTGATAGCGATTCCTCCCTTGATGGAGGATTAAGGAGGGTGTTTTTTAACCTATGCTGTTGAAGTATATCAATTATGGATAATATTCAATAAACAAAATGGATACTTTGCAGGAATCAAGTATTTTTGCTATCATATTTAATGGTTATATAATGTTTTACATCATCGAAATTTTAGGAACCATAGCTTTTGCCATTTCTGGTGTTTTGGTTGCTATGGACAAAAAAATGGATTTGTTTGGCATTTTAATAATTGCGTTTGTTACTGCAGTAGGAGGTGGTACACTTCGCGATATATTAATAGGTCAAACTCCTGTGGGTTGGATGAAAGACATGACCTTTACTTATGTTATTTTTGGCTCAGCAGTATTTGCAGTAATTGTAAGAAATAAGATAAACTATTTAAGGACCTCCTTGTTTTTGTTTGATACTATTGGTATTGGTTTATATACGGTTATTGGTGTTGAAAAAGGGTTGGTAATAGGTTTAGATCCAATTATATGTATAGCTTTAGGAACTATTTCAGCATGCTTTGGTGGTGTAATTAGAGATATTTTATGTGATGAGATTCCTGTAATTTTTAGAAAAGAAATATATGCAACCGCTTCTATTTTGGGTGGGATAAGTTATTTTTTATTAAGAAAACTCCCTATTGAAAGCGATTATGTATTCATGATCTCTGGTGCGATTGTTATTTTGGTGCGTTTGTTGGCTGTTCGTTTTAAAATTGCACTGCCAAATATTTATAAAGCGGGTTAATTACTTAATAATCTCTACTTTTTTAATATAGATATTTTCTAAAGGCCAATCGGCTTCATCTGTATCAACTGCAGCAATTTTATCTACCACATCCATACCACGTATTACTTTACCAAAAATGGTATAATCGCCATCCAAAAAATGCGCACCTCCACGTTGTTGTACGATAAAAAACTCAAAAGGGGAAGCTAATTTATAAGGATTGTCAATCTCACCACTTGGCATGCTTATAACACCACGTTCGTGAGTATAGCCTCTTTTTGTATCGGTTGGTAATAAATAACGACCAATATTGGTGCGTTTTCTTGCTGTAGCTCTAGTGTCGCTATTTCCTGCCTGAACCATAAAATTATTTATAACTCTATAAAATTGTGTATTATCAAAATAGTTTAGTTTGGTAAGAAATATAAAATTGGCACGATGAAACTTCGTCTTATCATATAATAGAATATCAATATCCCCAAAATCTGTTGTAATTCTTACTTTATTCTCTTTGTTGTGTTTTTCATATTCTAAGAAGAAATCCATGGCATTTTTACTTGTAAGCTTTGGGAATTCTCTTTCTTCTTCGTTAGGTGTTGTTTTTGGCTTTTTGTTAGTCTCTTTTTGTTCTACCTTAGGAGTTTTGCTTGTTGTTTTATTTTGCTTTTGTTTATCTTCACAATTTAGAAATAACGCACATGTACAAAAAAGTAATATAAATCGCATAGATGAATTTTGATGAATTTTTAGTTTCACTGTCAAAAATAAAAAATATCCCATTGCCAGCCGAAACATCGCAGTTTAAAATGTCGCCTCCTTTTAGACGAGAGCTTATAGAAGCGTATAAAGAAGGCATAAAAAATGCAAAGCGAGCAGGAGTTTTGGCATTATTTTATCCTGATGATTCTAAGCAAACACATTTGGCGTTAATATTACGAAAAACCTACAAAGGTGTACACTCGGCACAAATTGGTTTCCCAGGAGGAAAATTTGAGTCTCAAGATAAAACATTAAAAAACACAGCTTTAAGAGAGACTTTTGAAGAAATAGGTATTGCTGAACGTAGTATTGAAATTATTAAGCAAATGACACAGGTTTATATTCCGCCAAGTAATTTTTATGTGCAGCCTTTTATTGGAGTAACGTCACAAATACCAAAATTTATAAAGCAAGACGAAGAGGTTGAAGATGTTATAGAAGTATCGTTATCTCATTTTTTGGACGACAACATTGTCATATCAAAATTTGTAGAAACATCTTATACTATAAAAGTTGAAGTTCCTGCATTTGAGTTAAATGGTCATGTTGTTTGGGGAGCAACAGCCATGATGCTTAGCGAGATAAAGGATATTTTAAGAGAAGTGCTATAATGTTTTTGTAAACGCGTGTTTTAGGTTATTTGTTAATTAGGTTTTTCTTATCAGTCTAAAACAGAAAAAATATGTACGTTTGCAATCACTAATAAATAGACTCGACTATTAAATTTATGGGATTATTTAAAAAAAATCCTTTTGGACACATACTTTTTGTAAAAAAATGGCTTATTAGAATTTTAGGACTTCTCACACACAGAAGATTTAGAGGTTTTAATGAATTGCAAATAGAAGGCTCGGAAATCATTAAAAATCTTCCAGAAACCAATGTGTTGTTTATATCAAATCACCAAACCTATTTTGCCGATGTCATAGCCATGTTTCATGTATTCAATGCTAGTCTTAGTGGTAGGCTTGACAATATAAAAAATGTTGGATATCTCTGGAACCCAAAACTCAACATGTATTATGTTGCCGCAAAAGAAACCATGAAATCGGGATTAATTCCAAAAATATTTGCTTACACTGGCTCTATTAGCATTGAACGTACGTGGAGATCTCAAGGAAAGGATGTGAAGCGTCAAGTAAAAATGAGCGATATTACTAGTATAAAAAAGGCACTGGATGATGGTTGGGTAGTCACATTTCCGCAAGGTACCACAACACCTTTTAAACCAATTAGAAAAGGAACAGCGCATATTATTAAGCACTATAAGCCAGTTGTTGTTCCAATAGTTATTGATGGTTTTAGACGCTCGTTCGACAAAAAAGGACTAAGAGTAAAAAAGAAAAACGTCTATCAATCTTTTGAAGTTAAAGAACCTTTGCAAATAGATTACGAAAATGAAACCATAGCTGAAATTGTAGAAAAGATTGAGTATGCCATTGAGCAGCATCCATCCTTTTTAAAAGTCATTCCACAGGAAGAATTATTGGCCCAAGAGGAGCTTAATAAACTACGTGAATGGTGATGTTTCAGTTTTCAGTTCTCAGTATTCAGTTGGCAGTTTTCAGTAAACAGTATTCAGCCTTCTGTAAAGGGTTTGTGATTTTCTATTTTACCCAAAACCCAACTTACACTTCTAACTTTTTAAGCTCTTTATAATTCTTGTTTAAGCGTTTTAAAAGGATACCATAAATAAGGTAATAAAACAAGAGCAATACTCCAATAAGTACTGCTAGTACTAATAAAGTTGTAATAATTGAAATTGCGTAAAATTTAAACAATTCGCCATTTGCAGAAGATTTTTCAATAATAGAAATAATTTCTTCATCTCTGTTAAATTGAATACTTAAAACAACAAATGCCGATACAATCATAAAGCCTAAATTAACAGCAACATATTGTTTTACAGTGCGTCTGGTTTTTAAAATATTCTCCATTAAAACTTTAGCATTATCTGTAACAGAAATAGTTCTGTAATTCATAAAGAACTTATATAAAAAATAGGCAATAACTATATAACCAAGAATCATAAATGGAATCATAATATTTTCAGCATTATATTCTTGAAATTTTTTATTAAAATCGGCATCTTTAAGTGCAAACGAAATGGCGGACCAAAGCACAAACTCCAAAATACTTATAATGAAAATCCACTTCACGATAGAAGATGATTTTTTAAGTATCATTTTGTAAATGTCGTTATAAGATAATTTTGGATAGTCTTTATTATCCTTTTGCCAGTCTTTTTTTAATAATTCTAGTTCATCCATAGTATCACGGATTTAATATTGTTTTAAGTTTTGTTTTCACTCTATTCATTTTCACTCGTGCATTGACTTCACTTATTCCCAATGTTTCGCTTATTTCTTTATAATTTTTGTTTTCTAAATACAAGAACACCAATGCTTTTTCAATATCGTTTAACTGCCTTACAGCATTGTATAATAATTTTAATTGCTGCTCTTCGGTGTCATCATATTCTTCTGCCGAAATTTTAAATTGCACATCATTAAAGTCCTGAGTGTTTATGCTTCGTTTCGACTTTCTATAGAGCGTAATTGCTGTATTCAATCCCACGCGATACATCCAAGTGCTAAATTTTGCATCACCACGAAATTTCGGATAGGCTTTCCAAAGTTGTATGGTGATTTCTTGAAATAAATCGTTGTGCGCATCATAATTATTAGTATAAAGTCTGCAAACTTTATGTACAATATTTTGATGCTTTTCAAGCAATTCAACAAAATTATGTTCTAGTTCTTTGTTCAATGTGGTGTGTTAGTTACTCTGTAAGTAGTTTAAAACCTTTAAATGTTACAATATTATTGAGACAATTTAATCTCTATAATTTAATGCTGGTTTACGATCTCCTATAAGAGGTATATATTTAAAGTCTGCACCTCTTCGTGTTTCAAATTCTTTTTTGGCTTTTGCTATTATCTCTGTATTAGAAAATAAATCGATAGCTGTTTTTGATAAGGTTTTAGCGGCAACCATCATTCCTTTAGTTCCAATAGAAGTCCCTCCAGCAGCCACTGCTTGCCAGCTATGAGCAGGCGTTCCCGGAACCCAAGTGGCAGCTCCCATACCTACAGTTGGAACAGTAAAACTAACATCTCCTACGTCTGTAGATCCATAAGCTCTTGAGTTTTCTTTATAAGGCACAACAGCTTCGGAATAAGATGTGTTAAGTTCTTTAAGGCCTAAGGATTTAGTTATCTCATTGGCAAACTGAAGCTCTTTTTCATCATATATATAACCACCAGTTGCTACTAAATTTTTATACATTATTTCCTGAAGTATATGATTGGGTAATAATTCGTGAGTACCACCAATTATTTCATACTCCATTGTTGTGTCTGTTCCGAGGGCAGCTCCTTTTGCAGCATTAACCATACGGTCGAAAATATCTATTACTACATTTCTATTATTATGTCTTGCATAATAATAAACTTCGGCATAATTAGGAACTACATTTGGGGCTTTTCCGCCATCTGTAATAACGTAATGAATTCGAGCTTCTTGCGGAATATGTTCACGCATCATATTTACCATATAGTTCATGCTCTCTACTGCGTCTAAAGCAGAACGACCTTTTTCAGGTGCACCTACGGCATGAGCTGAAACTCCATAGAATCTAAACTTTGCTGATTTGTTCGCTAAAGCAGCACCTGGATTGGCAGCATTTACTGATGATGGATGCCAATGCAAAGCCACATCTACATCTTTAAATAAGCCTTCTCTTGTCATATATACTTTTCCAGAACCACCTTCTTCGGCAGGACAGCCATAAAATCTTATGCGACCTTTTGTCTTGGTTTTTTCAAGCCATTCTTTTACACTAATTGCAGCTGCGGCTGATGCTGTTCCAAAAAGGTGATGTCCACATGCATGACCTGCGTCAGCTCCTGCAGATTTTTTTTCTGCTACTGCTTGTTGTGATAAACCAGGAAGTGCATCATATTCACCTAAAATGGCTATTACAGGCCCTTCACTGCCATACTCAGCAATAAACGCAGTAGGTATTCCTGCAACTCCAGTAGTGATTTTAAAACCTTGGTCTTTTAATGTTTTTTGTAATAAAGCAGCGCTTTTTACTTCTTTATAACCCATTTCGGCATAGTCCCAAATAGTTTGCGCTATATTACCATAGTATGTTGTTTTAGAGTCTAATTCTTTTAAAATTTTATCGACATTTTTTTGAGCGTAAACACTTGTACCTAGGAGCGTAATAATTAATAGAGAATAAATAGTTTTCATTGGTTGGTTTTTTTATAAATAATTATTGATTTTGTTTTAAAAGCCCAAGAACAATTAAATATTGAGCTAAAGAATAGGTTGACATTATAATAATTTTTGACAAAGGAACAGGTTGATAAAACTTATTGATGGCTAAAAAACTATCTGAAATTACAAAGAAAACAGCGCCTATAAAAACCAAATTATAGCTTTTATTAGAAACATTGCCTTTTCGCATAGTAGAAGTTAATATCATAGTTAAAATGACTAACATATATACTATTACTGGAATGAGCATGTCTCCTAAGCCATCTTTTAAAAGATAAAATATACCAATGGCATAGATTAATAATACTGTTATAAATATCAATGCTATTTTTTTGGAGTTTTTTTTGTCTAAAAATACCATGATATACATAATATGAGCTAACAAAAAAGCAACTAAGCCACTTAAAAAGAAACTGGCTGATATATCTGTAAACATCAATAAAACATCTCCAGCCAATGAAAATAGCAATGCTAAAAGTGTGATTACTTTAGTTTTTGAGCTTAAATGTTTTCCTTGAT
>CALZKX010000034.1 GCA_945788155.1 uncultured Flavobacteriaceae bacterium | reverse complement strand
TATTTAAACAAAATCATATTCGGCATATTCCAGTTGTTAGAGGGAAAAGTATAAAAGGCATGTTAAGCTTTACAGATTTATTACGCATTAGTTTTGCTGATGCTGTAGATGAAACTGAAGACTATGTAGACTCTATAGTGTACAACATGTTTACCATAGAGCAAGTCATGGCTAAAAACTTAGTAAGTGTAACTTCTAAAACGACTATTAAAGAGGTTGCTGAAATTTTATCAAAAAAAGAGTTTCATGCAATACCAGTTGTAGATAATAATAAGTTGGTAGGTATTGTAACCACTACCGATTTAATAAATTATTTATTAGAGCAACTTAATGAGTAGATTTTCCTTAACTGGTAAAACATCCTAAGAATTAGCTAAAACTTTTAAGTCTTTAATAGTTTCCGTTTGGTTACTGCTTTTGAATATGTAACTGCCAGCAACTAAAACATCTGCTCCTGCTTTAACAAGTGATTTAGCATTTTTATTGGTAACACCACCATCAATTTCAATTAAAGTAGAAGCTCCTTTTTGGGTAATTAATTTTTTTAGTTGTTTAACCTTATCATAAGTGTTTTCAATAAAACTTTGGCCTCCAAAACCAGGGTTAACACTCATTAAACAAACCAAATCAATATCATTAATGGTGTCTTCCAAGAGGCTCACATTAGTATGCGGATTTAGAGCAACTCCAGCTTTCATGCCTTCAGCTTTTATAGCTTGAAGGGTTCTATGTAAATGTGTACATGCTTCGTAATGAACCGTTAAAATATTACTACCTAAATTAGCAAAGGTTTTTATGTATCTATCTGGATCTACAATCATTAAATGTACATCGATGGTTTTTTTTGCATGTTTAGAAATAGCTTTTAAAACTGGCATTCCAAAAGAAATATTTGGTACAAAAACACCATCCATGATATCAATGTGAAACCAATCGGCATCACTGTTGTTTACCATTTCTATATCGCGTTGAAGGTTAGCAAAATCGGCTGCTAAAATTGAAGGTGCTATTAATTTTGAAGACATTGTGTTAAGTAGTTGTTTGTTGGGAACAAAAATAATTTAATTCTAGCTTTATTTTATTTTTTGGCAATAAAGTTCTCGACGATATTAATAATTTTGTCAACAGTTTTAAGTTCGGCTTCCTTTATCCATTTTAAATATTTTTCTAATTGATTAAGTGTTTTTGAGTTTTCAACAATCACAAATCCAGAATTATAGCCATCAAATATGCGTTCCTCAATAGGTGTATCTATAAGCTTAATAATATTACTATGTCTTGGGTCTTGGCTAATTTTTGAGAAAAGCATATTGATTTTTTGTTTATCTCCTTCTAATATTTGAAGAAAATTTCCATAGTTATATACTAAAATACCAGTTATGTTTAGATCGGTATTATTTCGTTTGTTAACATGAAATAAGTGTTCAAGATCTAAATGTGACAAAGAGTTTTTAGCACTACTAACATAACACAAAGTATATGGCATACTATTTAATTTAAAGTTTAATAATTTTTTATAAAATTATAAAAAAGTGAACCCAGAGTAATCAGCTCTGGGTTCTTTCATCAATCAAAAAACGAACAGTTATGTAACTGTTTGTTGCGTTTATTAGGATATAAATATAACTATCCTAAGTAAGTTTTTAAAATTTTACTTCGAGATGTATGTTTTAATCTACGAATTGCCTTTTCTTTAATTTGGCGAACACGTTCTCTGGTTAGGTCAAAAGTTTCTCCAATTTCTTCTAAAGTCATTGGATGTTGGTTGCCTAAACCAAAGTATAAACGAATTACATCTGCCTCACGAGGCGTTAATGTTTCAAGAGCTCTTTCAATCTCTGTACGTAACGATTCGTGTAATAAATCTCTATCTGGATTTGGCGATTCACCACTACGTAAAACATCGTAAAGGTTAGAATCTTCACCTTCTACTAAAGGCGCATCCATTGATACATGACGTCCAGAATTTTTCATGGATTCTTTAACGTCGTTAATTGTCATGTCTAATTCTTTTGCAATTTCCTCGGCACTTGGTGGACGCTCGTGAGATTGCTCTAAGAATGCATAGGTTTTATTAATTTTATTAATAGAACCAATTTTGTTTAGTGGTAAACGTACAATACGCGATTGTTCAGCTAATGCTTGAAGAATCGATTGACGAATCCACCATACTGCATACGAAATAAATTTGAAACCCCTGGTTTCATCAAATCGTTGAGCAGCTTTTATAAGCCCTAAATTACCTTCATTAATCAAATCAGGTAAGGTAAGTCCTTGGTTTTGATATTGCTTAGCTACAGAGACTACGAAACGTAAATTAGCTTTAGTTAATTTTTCTAACGCTAATTGGTCGCCAGCTTTTATACGCTGTGCCAACTCTACTTCTTCGTCTGCTGTAATTAAGTCAACTTTTCCAATTTCTTGTAGGTATTTATCTAACGATGCAGTTTCTCTATTAGTAACTTGCTTCGTAATTTTAAGTTGTCTCATCTAAAGGCCTTCTATTTTAATTATTGGGATTAATACTCCTGTCGTATAGTTATACGTGTAATATTACTTAAATGTTACAAAAATTTAAAGTTTAATTAATTTTTGGTCTGTTAAATTGATGTCGTTGAGCATTTCATTAGTGAATTTGTAGTGTCCACGAGTAGTAATTAATTTAAAGCTATGAGATTTTAATATGCTAAAAGCATTTAGGAATAGCCATTTTGACTTTAATAAATTGGTTCTTGGAGTTTTTAAGCTAATATCA
This sequence comes from uncultured Flavobacteriaceae bacterium, assembly GCA_945788155.1. Taxonomy (GTDB): domain Bacteria; phylum Bacteroidota; class Bacteroidia; order Flavobacteriales; family Flavobacteriaceae; genus Pontimicrobium. The sequence continues at coordinate 3,698 of CALZKX010000034.1, read as the reverse complement.
AAAATATGTTTTCTTCCTTCTTTTTCTGCGACTATATCTGGTGTGATACTAATGTTACTGCCTTTTTTGACATAAGATTTTGGTGTTTCGAAGCCTTCAATATCTGCCTTGATATTTTTGTAGCCTAAATTTTGTAAATAGGTAATGGAGTTTTCTAAAAAATCTAAATGTTGTTCTTTGTCTTTAAATGTCATAACATATAATATAAGCGATTTTAACAAATTTCCTAATTTTGTTATGGGTTTAACGTTTTGTTATGGTTTGTAAATGGGTGTGTTTTAAACTATAAACCTCTCAAAATTAATTTTGAGAGGTTTATAGTTATCATAGAATTGAAGGTTTTTTTACTCTTCCTTCTTATCTTCTCTAGGTCTTCTATCGTCACGTCTGTTATCACGTCCACGATTATCCCTTCCTCTATTATCACGTCCACCACGATTATCACGTCCACGATTGTTATCTCTTGGAGGTCTTTCTACATAGCCTTCCGGTTTTGGTAAAATTGCTTTTCGAGATACTTTCTCTTTACGAGTACGTTTGTCTATACCAAAGTACTTTACATCAAAAACGTCTCCCATATTTACAACATCACTTACATTTTCTGTACGTTCCCAAGCCAATTCACTTACGTGTAATAAGACTTCGTTTCCTGGTGCTTCAGTATATTCTACAACAGCTCCAAAATCAAGCATTTTAATTACTTTTACTTCGTATATGCTACCAACTTCTGGTTTAAACATTAGGGAGTCTATTTTCGCTAAAACTTGGTCAATACCATTTTGATCTGTTCCAAGAATTTCAACAATACCTTCTTCTGTCACAGGATCTTCATTAATAACGATTGTACATCCAGTTTCTTTTTGTAATTCTTGAATTACTTTTCCACCAGGACCAATTAAAGCACCAATAAATTCGTTAGGTATTGTTCTGGTCACCATTTTTGGAGCGTGTGGCTTCACATCTGCATTTGGTTCTGTAATGGCTTCAGCAATTTTATTTAAAATGTGTAAACGACCAGCACGTGCTTGTTTTAGTGCATTTACTAAAATCTCATAAGGCAAGCCTTTAATTTTAATGTCCATTTGGCAAGCCGTAATACCTTCAGTCGTACCTGTAACTTTAAAGTCCATATCACCTAAATGATCTTCATCCCCTAAAATATCGGACAATACAGCATAACGATCTCCATCAGAAATTAATCCCATGGCAATACCAGAAACTGGTCTTATCATTTGGACACCAGCATCCATTAAAGCCATGGTTCCTGCACAAACAGTTGCCATTGAAGAAGAACCGTTAGATTCTAATACTTCAGATACAACTCTTACTGTATAAGGACAGTTATCAGGAATCATTCCTTTTAAACCACGTTGTGCCAAGTTGCCGTGACCAATTTCTCTACGAGATGTTCCTCTTAATGGTCTTGCTTCACCTGTACAAAAAGGAGGGAAATTATAATGTAAATAGAAATTTTCTTCACCCTCGTAAGATGGCATATCTATTTTATTTGAATCTCTTGAAGTTCCTAATGTAACAGTGGCTAATGCTTGAGTTTCTCCTCTTGTAAAAACAGCCGATCCATGTGTTGATGGCAAATAATCTATTTCGGACCAAATGGGTCTTATTTCGTCAGTCTTACGACCATCTAAACGCAAACCTTCACTTAAAGTTAATTCACGAACAGCCTCTTTTTCTGCTTTGCTATAATAACCGCTAACAAGGTGGCCAAATTCTTCCATCTCTTCTTCTGTAAACAAAGCTTTCACTTCTTCTTTCACGGCTGTAAATGCTTCACTACGCTCTGCTTTAGAAGTACCTTTCTTAGCAATTGCGTAACACTTATCGTAAGCTAAATCGTGTATTTTTTTAGCTAAATCTTCATTGTCTTCTGCAGTTTCGTATTCACGAATATCCTTTTTACCAAAAGCTTCTGCTAAACGTAATTGAGCATCAATTTGTACTTTAATGGCTTCGTGAGCAAACTTAATGGCATCTGCCATTTCTTCTTCGGAAATCTCATCCATTTCGCCTTCCACCATCATTACTGAATCTGCCGAAGCACCAACCATCATTTCGATGTCAGATTCTTCTAATTGAGCACGAGTTGGGTTAATAACAAATTCGCCATTAATACGACCAACTCTTGCTTCAGAAATGGCACATTCAAATGGGAAATCTGATAATTGAATGGCCGCAGATGCTGCTAATCCTGCCATTGCTTCTGGCATAACATCATCATCATGAGACATTAACTGAATCATTACTTGCGTTTCTGCATGGTAATCTTTTGGGAATAATGGACGTAAAACACGGTCTACCAGACGCATGGTTAATACCTCTCCATCACTAGGTCTTGCTTCTCTTTTAAAGAACCCTCCAGGATAACGTCCTGAGGCTGCAAATTTTTCGCGATAATCTACCGTTAAGGGTAAAAAATCAACATCACTTTGTTTGTAATTGGAAACAACTGTACATAATAACATACATTTTCCAGATTGAACAACAACAGATCCATGTGCCTGTTTTGCCAATTTTCCGGTTTCAATGGAGATTTCTCTTCCATCACCAAGGTCAATGACCTCTCTAAAAACTTTTGGAATCATAAATTTTTTAATTCTAATTCTGACGATGCAAAGCATATCAGAACAATGTTAAACAATGGTCGCTGTGTTGTTGTAGTTGTTGTGTGGTACCTAAGTGCCTGACCAATGAAAAACTGTAATTAGCTTCTTCTAATTTGTCATTACGAATCACGTTTTGTGTGATGTGGTAATCTTTTTTTAAGAGATTACTACGTTTCTACTGCGTTCAACGTAGAATGTTACACTTCTCGCAATGACTTGTAACTTGTTATTATTAAAACAAAAAAGAGGCGCAAACCTCTTTTTTATTATTTTCTTAATCCTAATTCTTTAACTATGGCACGATATCTTAAAATATCTTTCTTAGTTAAATAATCTAGTAAAGCACGACGCTTACCTACTAATTTTACTAGAGAACGCTCTGTATTAAAATCTTTACGATTGTTCTTTAAGTGCTCAGTTAAGTGGTTGATTCTGTGAGTAAATAATGCAATTTGCCCTTCAGCAGAACCTGTGTTTTTTGCATCTTTACCATGCTTTTTAAAGATTTTCTCTTTTTCTTTTTTGTCTAAATACATGCTAATATTATTGTAAATGATTTTTATGTACTTGATTACGGTTTTCGTATTCAAGCGGCAAAGATAGTAAAAATTAGGAACTTACAATTTATTTTTAGCTTGTTTTTGGGTAACAAAGATGAATATATATCGTTATCTAATATTAAAAGAATTAAACCTTTTCATTTTAAGAAAGTCTTAACATATATAAACTTAAAACTTGCAATGATGAAAAATTTAAATGTAACAAAACAAATGTTTATGGTCGCAACAGGGTTAGCCCTTATTATTACTGGTTGTAGTGATAATGAACCTGTTGAGAATTTTGAACAAGATCTCAATTCTACCGAAGTAATCTTGTCTGCTGAAATGGATGTAGCTTTAGAAACCATGGACGATATCGCTATTGATGCTTATGAAGAACAAGAGACGAATGAAGATACTTCTGGAAGAACTACTAATGGTAATGAGTTTTTTACATTACCTGACTGTGTAACGATTACAGTAGTTGCGCAACAAAATTACCGAGAACTAACAATAGATTTTGGAACAGAAGGTT
>CALZKX010000033.1 GCA_945788155.1 uncultured Flavobacteriaceae bacterium | reverse complement strand
TCCACTATAATGTAGTCATACTTATTCTTTACAGCGTTAAACAAAACACCTAATTTATCATCCATTAGTAATTCTGCAGGATTTGGTGGTATTGTCCCAGAGCTAATCATGTCTAAATTTTCATCTATATTATTAATAACGTCGTTAAAATTAATCTTATCATCAATTATATAGTTGGTTATACCAAGACCAGACTTGTTTTTAACTCCCATATACTTATTTAACTTTGGGACTCTAATATCTGTTTCTATGATTAATACCTTCTTATTTGAAAACGATAAGGATCGTGCTAAGTTCAATGATGTATGGGATTTGCCTTCTTTACTGGTTGTAGAGGTTACAAAAATGGTTTTTCCCTTGCTTTTAGTGACATTAGAAAGCATAAAATTAATATTGGTTCTAATTAACCTAAAAGATTCTGCTTTTGGCGAATAATCATGCTTATTAATGAATACTTGTTTGTTGTTCGATTTTGGTACATCTCCAATAAAAGGAATCGACAATTCTTTGGTTAAACCTGCTTTACTTCTAATTTTATTATCCAATAAATCCATTAAATAGATGGTTATTAAAGGTATTAGTAGTCCTAAAACAAAGGCACCTAAAAATAATATTTCTTTCTTTGGCCAAATAGGCAAGGCACTAGCGTAAGCATTATCTACAATAATGGCGTTTGGTGAGGTTACACCATGCGATACAGCCGATTCTTCTCTTTTTTGGAGTAAATAAATGTAAACAGATTCCTTAATGTCTTGTTGGCGAGCTAAATCCCTAAACTGTCTTTGTTTTTTTGGAGCAGAAAATATTTGAGATGAAATTCTGTTTTCTTCTTTATCCAAATTGTCCAGTTTAATTTGATTTGTAGATTTTAAATTATTTAAACTAGTTACCAAACTTTGCTTTAGATTGGCTATTTGTGCATCCAACCTCACTACGACAGGGTTTTTTTCACTAGAATTTTCTAAATATTTGTTACGTTGCATAACTAAATTGTTATGCTTTTGTGTTAAGCTGGATATAGAATTATCTTGTAAAGACATACTTTCTGGGATGACATCTCCAGTTCCATTATTTTCGTTTAAATAGCCAGACATGTATTCAATCATTTTGAGTTCAGTACCTGTAACTATTTGTTGATTTTCTATATCTCTTTCTGTTTGTAAAAAGATGCTTGATTGAGAAGATAAATCGGTTAATCTGTTGTTCTGTTGTATTGTCTCGGAGGTTTGGTTCACCTCAGAGAGCTCACGTGCTACTATTGCCAAGCGATTATCAATAAAATCGGACGTAGCCTTAACTACTGCGTTTTTATTTTCGATAACTACTTCATTATATTCATCTACTAGTGTGTTGAGAATATCTATCCCTTTTTCTATTACTGGCTCGTCAAGTGTTATATTAATTATACTTGAGTTTAAAGCCGAAGTAGATATTTTTATTTTATTATTATAGTGCGATGCAACTTTCTCTTCAGGCGTGATTTTTACAGTAACACTCTTACCCACTTTTAATTCTGGTTGATCAAAATTTGGAGTGAAAATAATGTCTCCGAAGGGCATACTAATATTATCGCCAAAGTTTAGTTTTTGTTCACTATTTTTAAAAGTAAATTGTGATTTTGAAATTACATTAAGGGTTACTGTAGTATCTACAGTTTTTAAGATGCTATCATTTTCAAGAAAATTAACGGTTAACGGAGGGTTTCTATATATTTCCAATTCTTTTATAGAACCTTGTATAAAGCATTGCACATTTAATCCTAATTTTTCAATAACACTATTAATAATAGAACGCGAACCAATTATCTGAACCTCATCAAGAACACTATTTTGGTCTCGTTTAAATAACCCATAATCATTTGGTTGGTTTGATTGGTTGAATGCATTTTGTTCTCTACTATCGGCTATTTTTATTGTTGCCGAAATTTTAAAAGTATCAGTAGCATACCTTAAATAAATAAATGCCAATGAAAAGCAAATAAACAAGCTTAATAAAAACCAGTTCCAATTAGCAAAATATTTATCTACTTGTTCTCTTAAACTCGAGTTGTTTTTAGGTTGAGGTGTCATTGCAAACAAAAAATTATTACCTTATTAAAATGGCCACGATTGTTGCTATTGTGCCAATAGCCGAAATGATTATGCCGTTATTTTGATTATAACTGGATGCTCTTACCCTAGCATTGTTTTGTTCAACATATATAACATCATTTTGTGTTAAATAATAATTGGGTGAATTTAGGACATTAACTGAAGTTAAATCTATTGTTGCGAACTTTTTTTGTCCATCTACCTCTCTTATTAGTTTAACATTATCCCTTTTGCCATAAATTGTTAAATCTCCAGCTAAGCCAAGTGCTTCTGGAATTGAGATTTTTTCATCTTGTAAAGTATAGGTCCCTGGGGTTTTTACTTCCCCTAAAACAGTAACCGTAAAATTGGCAAGTCTTATATTAACAATAGGAGGTGAGTCTGCTTTAAAATAGACTCCAAGTTTTTCTTTTAAAAGACTGTTTGCTTCACTTCTGGTTAATCCAGCAAGCTTTATCGTGCCTAATGTTGGAAATTCAATATTCCCATTACTGTCTATTAAATAGGTTTGCATTTTCAGGGTTCCTTGTGCATCAATAACCGAGTTATTGGTAGATACAACATTTAGATTAAATGGAGCAACTACTACTGGGTCATCAGCAGATACAACAATAGTTAAAAGGTCATCGGTTTTAAAACGAAGGTCAAAATTTGAGTTTTGGTTTGAAATGGCTTCTGTTAATGGTTCGTCTTGAAAATATATAATGTCTTGACGAGAGCCACAAGAGCTTAGTATTAATAAAGCTAGTAGTGGCAATTTATTTGCTAGTGACGATAATGTAATTTTTAAATTCATAATGTATTAATTTTTGGTCTTATCTAAGACTTCGAACTTTGAATTGTTTGATATGTACTCTGGCACAATATCTTTTAATTTTGAAACAATTTCAAGGCTTTGGCAGCTTAGATTACTGTT
>CALZKX010000032.1 GCA_945788155.1 uncultured Flavobacteriaceae bacterium | reverse complement strand
TCCAAATGATAAACCTTGGATTAAAGTTGAAAATGCTTCCATTGAAGAATTAAAAGAACAAATTGAGGCATGTCCATCTGGAGCTTTGACTTATGATTTACGAGGCTCTAAAAACAATGATAATCAGAATGAAATTGAAATTAAAGTTCTTGAAAATGGGCCTTTGTTAGTTTCAGGTAATCTAAATATCAACAAACCTGATGGTAGTAAAGAATTGAAGAGCAAGTCTACTGCGTTTTGCAGGTGTGGTGCTTCAAACAATAAACCATATTGTGACGGTAATCATAAAGACATAAATTTTATAGGATAATATGGACTTTAAGCAGGAAGACGACACTAAAAAAGGGCGTTTCTATTTTGAAGAAGACCTTTCTGGAGATACTGAAATAACCTATGTGTATGCTGGACCACAAAAAATTATTATTAGTCATACAGGAGTTTCAGAAGCGTATATGGGTAAAAACATAGGAAAGCAATTAGTAAATGCGGTTGCTGATTTTGTTAGGGCAAATAATATTAAAATTATTCCTCTATGTCCATTTGCTAAAGCAATTATGACTAAAGATGAAACTTATAAAGATGTGTTGAACTAAACAAATGGGAAATATTTCTAAAGACATAAACTCATCGTTTCCAAATAACAAAGTAAAAGCTTTGTTAAACATTATTTATACAAGCAATTGGATTAACAGTCACCAAAACACCTTTTTTAAACCGTTTGGAATCTCGCCACAGCAATTTAATATTCTTAGAATTTTACGTGGTGCTGGAAAACCACTAAAAGTACAAACAATTAAGGAAAGAATGATTGAAAGAGCACCAAATGCAACTCGTTTAATGGATAAATTATGTGCAAAAAATTTAATTGAACGCATACCTTGTCCAGACGACAGAAGAGTGGTTCATATAGACATTAGAAAGGAAGGTTTACAATTACTAGACGATATCTCAAAAAAAATGAATTTTGATTTATTGAAAAACTTAAATGAAAAGGAAGCTGGCATATTAAGCGACTTGCTTGATAAAATTCGTTAAAAAAATTTAATTAAATAGTTTCCATGGAAACTAAAAACAAAGAAAATGAAAACAACAATTCACAAAGCAGAGAGTAGAGGATTTGCAAATCATGGTTGGTTACAAGCAAATCACTCATTTAGTTTTGCTAATTATTATAATCCAGAAAAGCTCCATTTTGGAGCCTTACGAGTATTGAATGATGATGTTATTGCACCCAAAATGGGATTTGGCACTCACCCTCATGATAATATGGAAATTATAACAATACCTTTAGGCGGAGAGCTTAAGCATCGTGATTCTATGCATAATGAATGGCAATCTGTTTTACCAGGAGAAGTACAGATAATGTCTGCCGGAAAAGGCATTCAGCATTCTGAAATTAATGGCTCGATCAATCAACATTTAAGTTTATTCCAAATCTGGATTATTCCAAATAAACAAAATGTTGATTCACGTTACGACCAAAAAACTTTTCTAGAAGAAAACAGGAAAAACAAATTGCAAACTTTGGTTACTTCAATTGATGAAAACCATGAAGGCAGTCTTAAAATTCACCAAGATGCAATTTTGTCTAGAATAGATTTAGATAAAAACCAAGTATTTAAATATCAATTAAAAAGTAAAAAACACGGTGTGTACGTTATGATAATACACGGGAATGTAGCCATTAACGATAATACATTGAAAACTCGTGATGCCATTGGAGTTTCTCAAACTAAGGATTTTACGATTAAAACTTTAAACAATTCACAATTACTTTTTATTGAAGTGCCAATGCTTGAGTTATAAAAAATTGCCCAAGTACTAAAAAGCATCCTGATGAGGGTGCTTTTTTTATGCAAAAACACGATATTTGCTTTTCGACTAACTATCAAATAAAATAAGAATAAAATTATGGCAATGAACAAAAACACAGTACTGGCCTGGGCTACAACAATAATGATTATCGTAGGATTAGGACTTATAGCGTTAGGAGCATTTAGGTATTATGAAGTAGCTGGTTATGGTTTTGCAGCCGTTGGTGTTGGGTTTTTAGCTGTAGCTTGGGTTTTTAATGCTTTAAAAGGAAGAGTTTAAAAGTCTTCAGTTCACAGTACTAAGTAGGCAGTTAAAACCTATTAACTTAATTATTCAATAACAATTCACTTAAACAATGAGCGACGATAAAAAAATAATTTTTTCAATGTCTGGAGTTACTAAGACATTTCAATCTGCTAATACCCCTGTTCTTAAAAATATTTACCTAAGCTTCTTTTATGGAGCCAAAATTGGAATACTTGGTTTAAACGGTTCTGGTAAATCAACCTTGCTTAAAATTATTGCAGGTGTTGATAAAAATTATCAAGGTGATGTAACTTTTCTTCAAGATTATTCAGTGGGTTTTTTAGAACAAGAACCCAAATTAGACGATAATCAAACCGTGATGGAGGTTGTTAGAGAAGGAGCAGCAGAAACGGTTGCTATTCTTGATGAATATAATAGTATAAACGATCAATTTGGCTTAGAAGAAGTTTATAGCGATCCAGATAAAATGGAAAAGCTTATGAACCGTCAGGCTGAACTGCAAGACCAGATAGATGCTGCTAATGCTTGGGAATTGGATACCAAACTTGAAATTGCCATGGATGCTTTGCGTACTCCAGATGGTGATAAAAAAATAGGTGTTTTGTCTGGAGGTGAGCGTCGTCGCGTGGCTTTATGTCGTTTATTATTACAAGAGCCAGATGTATTGTTATTAGATGAACCTACCAACCATTTAGATGCCGAGTCCGTACATTGGTTGGAGCATCACTTGGCACAATATAAAGGGACAGTGATAGCTGTAACTCACGATAGATACTTTTTGGATAATGTAGCTGGCTGGATTTTGGAGCTCGACAGAGGCGAAGGTATCCCATGGAAAGGTAACTACTCCTCTTGGTTAGATCAAAAATCAAAACGAATGGCTCAGGAAGGAAAAGCAGCTTCCAAACGCCAGAAAACGTTAGAACGAGAGCTTGAATGGGTTCGTCAAGGCGCTAAGGGTCGTCAAACTAAGCAAAAAGCACGTTTGAAAAACTATGACAAGTTAATGAGTCAAGACCAAAAACAATTGGATGAAAAGCTAGAAATATACATTCCTAATGGACCGCGTTTAGGAACCAATGTTATTGAAGCCATTGGCGTGAGTAAAGCTTTTGGCGATAAATTACTTTACGAAGATTTAAACTTCAAATTACCACAAGCTGGAATTGTTGGTGTTATTGGACCAAATGGTGCAGGGAAAACAACCATTTTTAAAATGATAATGGAAGAAATTACTCCAGATAAAGGTGAATTTAAAGTAGGAGAAACAGCCAAAATTGCCTATGTAGATCAAGCTCATTCTAATATCGACCCTGAAAAAACTATCTGGCAAAACTTTAGCGACGAGCAAGAACTTATTATGATGGGAGGAAAACAAGTAAATTCACGCGCTTATTTAAGTCGTTTTAATTTTTCTGGTAGTGAGCAAAACAAAAAAGTAAACCAGCTTTCTGGAGGTGAACGAAACCGTTTGCATTTAGCTATGACGCTAAAAGAAGAAGGTAATGTATTACTTTTAGATGAGCCTACTAACGATCTTGATGTCAATACATTAAGAGCCTTAGAAGAAGGCCTTGAAAATTTTGCTGGTTGTGCAGTGGTTATTTCTCACGATAGATGGTTTTTAGACAGAATATGTACTCATATTCTAGCTTTTGAAGGCGACAGTCAAGTCTATTTCTTTGAAGGTAGCTTTAGTGATTATGAAGAGAATAAGAAAAAACGTCTTGGTGGCGATTTGATGCCAAAGCGAATAAAATATAAGAAATTAGTTAGATAAGAAATAAGAGGTTTACTGAAAAAGCAAATTTCAGTCAACCTCGTTATTTTATACTTTTTTATACGCTAATCGTATAAATGGCCTTCGGTGAAATCCTTATACTTTTCATTGTCTTCAGTTGATGAAGTATTTGACTTTTTACTTAGCTTCTCGTTTTCAGCTTTTAATTTATAAGACTTTCTTACACCCAATACCAATAGGATTAAAAAGAACGCCACAGTAATTATTAGTATAGTAATAATACTAGATTGCTCTATTAGTAAAATCGAATTAAAATTGGTTTTTAGTAGATTGATTAGTAGCATTTAAAAAATTGATTTGGGTTAATCATGCTCAAATATATAATAATTATTTTACTAATTTACTTAAAATGAAGAAATTATCGATTAAATACATTTTATAAGCTCTCTACCTAAATTATTGAATAATGGTTTTTTTATAAAATAAAGAGTTTTTACAAATGGTTATCTTATCCCTTATTAGTTATGTAACATAAGTTGCATAACTCAATTATTTTTATCATAATTTAACTAGTATTTTTAATACTAACTTTTGCCATAGTATTGTTTCTATACAAATTACTATTAAAAGATATTAACTAAAACATTTATATTATGAAATCCAATTTATTTAAACTATTTGCATTATTGTTTTCAACAATAGTATATGCGCAATCTGGACATATTATGCAAGGTGTTGGAGCAGTAAACATGTCGATGGGTGGTGCTTCAACTGCTCAACCACTAGATATTTCGGGTGCTTTACAATGGAATCCTGCAGCCATAAGTACTTTTGATTCTAAAATTTTAAAATTCGATTTAGGTTTATTTTTTTCATCACCAGAATTGTATTCAACTGTTCCTGAATTTGACGCTTTTGGGCAACCTACCGGAAATTTCTTTAGTGGTAATACTAAAGACGACAGAGGTGTATCACCAATGCCTGCATTGGCTATGGTTTGGGGGAAAGAAGACAGTAAGCATACTTTTGGTGCTTCTGCATTCGGTATTAGTGGGTTTGGGGTTACTTTTCCAGAAAACATGACCAACCCAGTTAATGCTCCACAAAGTGTTGGAGGATTTGGACGTATTGAATCAGATTACATGTTATTACAAATAGGTTTTACTTGGGCTTATAAATTATCAGATAAATTTTCTATTGGTGTGGAACCAACTTTTAATTATGCTTCATTGCAATTAGAACCAAACCCTACAGCAAGCCCAACTGCTACAGGTTATCCATCTACTAATAAAGCCAAGGCTACAGGTTTTGGTGGACAATTTGGTTTATTCTACGACTCAGGTGTAGGATTTAAAGCAGGCGCATCTTATAAAACTACACAAAATTTTAGTGAGTTTGAGTTTGATAATTCAGCTGGAGAAAACAATAATTTTGATATGGATTATCCTTCAATTCTTTCATTTGGCTTAGGGTATTCTAATGCTGCAATCGATTTAGCACTAGATTATAGAACCGTTAATTATGAAAACACAAATGGCTTTAAAAAAAGTGGCTGGATACCAGCAACAAGTGGGCCAGCACAAGGTTTTCCAGTAGTTGTAGCAGGTTTTGGATGGGAAAACATTTCAATAATATCCGCAGGTATTCAATATAAAGGGATAGCTAAATTGCCTTTGCGCCTTGGATATACATATAGTTCAAACCCTATTCCAGAAGCGCTCACATTTTATAATATTCCAGCAACTGCAATTATTAAGAATGCTTTTCAATTTGGATTTAGTTATGAGGTAAATAATAACTGGCAAGTTGATGCTGTATATCATTATGGTTCAAGTGGTGGTAAAACAACTGGACAAGTTCTTAATCCGAATTTCATTCCTGCGTTTCCTCCATATGGAGCAATACCTGGAAGCGAAGTCGCTTACGATATGACAACTTCAATGATACAATTTGGTATGAGTTATACTTTTAACAAAAAGGAGGCAAAACTATAATATGTTTTAGCCTTTTATAAACTCTAAAAAGCGATTTCAAAATATTGAAACCGCTTTTTTTCTTTTATTAAAATATTTTCTGTAACATTTTTCATTTTATGACTACAAATATTTTAAGGAGTTTCATTTAAAAAATCATATTTTTTAACGAAATTGCTTAACTATTCACATTATGTTCAACTACATTAAAAATACTACACAATATGTCTGATGATTTTGATTTATTAGAAACCAATTCTAACGAAAAACAGGGAAAAGTTGATGTAAACTGGGGAAAAGCCATTGATACCATGAAATCTAAATTGGCTCAGGAAGATGATCCAGAAATGCGTCAAAAAATATTAAATGCTACATTAGATGACGTTGTGCACATGGCCGAAAAAGACCGAACCTCTTTGTTGGATGCTATAAAAGACCTTACCGATTATCAAGATGAAGTAGGTATTATTTTCGAAAACTTTTCTTCTTTAAATGGTGACGAACAAAAAATCATTGATAGTGCCATAAAGCGTTTAGAACGTGCAAGAGTAGAACTTGAAGATGCCGAGAACAAACCAGACACTTGGTGGAATAACCTTTGGGGAAGAAAAAGTAAGATAAAAAAAGCTCAAGATGAATTAAAAGCAGCTCAAAAATCTCGTGATGAAGCAGATAATAAAGCTAAGGCATTATTCCAACAACGTATTGAAAATGCTGATGTACAAACCTTACTTAATGAATTATCATTTAAAAGTCAAGCAGCAGTTAAACGTTTAAAAGATCGTGAAGTTGAAATAAAAGAAGTCGAGGATAAACTTCAAGATGCTATAGTAGAAGCAACAAAAAATCATACAAAAGCATTAGAAAAGAAAAAAGAAGTAGAAGCACTTTTGGAAGAAAAATATGCACTGTTAAAACAAGCTCGCCAAGAACTTGAGGAAATCGTTGACAAACAATCTGCAGACTACGCACAAGCAATAGGTAAAGTCACTCAATTAGAGCAAAAAGTTGAAGAATTAGAAGGCTTAAAAAATGCCTATACAACATTGGCAGCATCTAAAGATAGCTTTGTGCATAAGCATAATTTAACCATTAAGGTACTCACATCGTTGCGAAGTAATTTACAAACCCATAGAGCCAAATTAAAATCTGATACAGAAGAACGCCTAAAATACTACGATGGTTATGTGGTAGCTTTAAAAGCGCGTACAGACCAAGAATTTGCAGCTATTTTGGAACATTTAGGTGTTAAAACCGATGAACATATAGGAGAAACCTTAGCAGCAATGCATTCGGCTTCTGCCAAAGCAAGACAAGAAATGATGGATAATATTCCAGTTCACGAAAAAGTAATGCAAGGCGTTTATGGTAGCTATGCCGAAGCCTTACAGGAAATTCGTGTGAAGGATGCCGAAATTCAAAAGAACTTTGCAGATCGTTATGGCATCGATATGAAAGAGATTTTTGAAGAATACTATAAAGCAGATAATAATCCTCCAACAGATGATGATGGAGGTAAAGGAGATAATTCTAAACCAGAAGGAAACGACGATTTATTGAGCTAAGTTTATTTTTTATAAACTGCCAACCGCATACCATTAACTGTACACTTTAAACATGTCCATTAACCACATAGTAACACCATTGGATTCTGCTCAACTCGATTCTAAGGAGCAGTATGTGTTTTATCATAAAATGATAGATTTTACTTTAAAGGAGCTTATTGTTAATGTACAGCGTCAACAAATTTGCGACAAGCAAGAGGTCGTGTTTTTTAAACAATATTGCGACTTGTTATTATATTCTATTGAAGCCATGCGCATTAAGTACATGTACGATGAAGAGGATAACATGAAAATTGATTTAACAGATTCAGGCTTTCCCAACTATTTAGAGTTTCGCTATTTATTTAACGATCTGTCTTTAAGAACCGAATATTTAAACAAGCTAATTCCTGCCGAAACATTAAAAGAAGAGTTTTTAGATACTTTGATGCGAAAAAAAATACCTGTTAAAAAAAACAAGTTGTTCCAAGCAGCATCTATCGTTTATTATACATCTGTACAGCAAAAATTTATTTTTAATCGTTTTGTACAAAGTAAAATCATTGATGCACCAAAACAGAGTCAAGGAAAATTTATGACAAGCTGGAGTTTCTTTGATGTTTCCCTTAACAGACCTTTTGTATGTTTTATGTGTTTTGATTATAGCGGAAATAAAATAAACGATTACAAGAATAAAATTTATGGAGTTTTAAAAAGCTCAGCCGATAGAAAAATGTCATTAGACACCATGGCTTATGCTATAGACAGGAAACTACCAGAAGTATTTCCAAAGCACATTAAACGTATAGATTTAGGACCCTTGCATAACGTTTTTGCGAAAGATGAGAATGCTATTACTCATGCTATTTTAGATAGTATTAGCAAAAAAGAATTACCCTTAGAATCTTATGCTATATCACTCAAGGTTGATGAAGTTTTTTCTGGTAGCGAATTTAAAGAAGGCGGGTTTTTTAGCAAACAAACACTCCAAAACTGGAATGGAGTAGCTAATCAGCAGTATGTATTTGCACCACACCGAATTATACAGATGCTCTATAATAAAACACCAGACATCATGAATACATTGGCAAAATCTCCTATTCAAGTTAGTAGTATGCAGTAAGCAGTATTCAGTCAAAAACAATATGAAAAACATTTTAAAAGTAAATTATCTGATGCCGATGAAGAAAATTTTGAAACACAAATATGGTTAGATTTTTGGGTTGCTTGTGAGCATATTTCCGAAGATAAAAGAAATGAACTACAACAAAAAAAAGAAGAAATAGGGATGCTTATCAATTATATGATGAATAATCCAGATAAATTTAAGTATAAAAAATAATAGTCAAAGTCTCAAGGTACGCAAGTAGTGGCCAAAGACTGTAGACTGCCAACTGTAGACTGAAACATGGAACACAACTCAACTTTTCCAATAAAACAAAACGAACTCAATACACTTCGCGATGAAGCGACATCGTATATAAAAAGTGTGCAATGGGAACAAGGGCAACGCGCCAAAAACAAAGAAAACAATGGTAAAGACGAATCCATTTTGCTGTATTTGTCCAGAGCACAAGGAGGAAATGGAGGTATTGAGGTAACATCTGTTTCCAAAACTATTTTGGCCTTAAAAAAGCGATTACTTCCAGGTTCGGTAGCAATTCCAATTCATTTAAACGAAACGTTGTTTGCTGTACAGGAAGGATTGGCTTTAGGAATTTGGATAAAAGACAGTTATTATGATGCATCTGGTCTATCTAGTTTAAGCGAACGAAAATCAGTACTAGATAACGCTGGAAAGCGTGAGTATGAAAGCAAGATGCACACCGCGACAGCGTTTATGTTGTTTGCTACTGCATATAATATTCTTCATAATTTAAAACCACATGCGTCGGATGATTTAAGTGTGATGAAAAACAAATTTGCAGGTATTCCCGAAGTATCCTTTATGTCGCCACTTAAAGGAATTGCTTGTGCTTTATACTATTACGATAAATATTTAAGTCATCCAGATATTGTAAAGACTGATAAGGACGTTATAGACTTTACAGTCGTGTACTTTGAAGCACTTATTGACGAAATTCAATTACGTAAAAATTCTTTGGAATATACCGAGACCATTCTCGATAGAACGTATAAGCTTGAATCCCGAGGCGTCGGGACTGATTTTGCGGTATCTGGTTGGGAAAATGTGTTTCAAGGTGCAGCAAAAAGTGTCGAGTTTAATAAAATCCAGTTTGAGCAAATAGTTGGAAACAGGGATGCAAAGCACTTTGCACGTCGTTTAACCGAACGTATGCTAAGCTATGATTTCACTACTCAAAAAAATCCGTTTCAAGAGCTAGGTGGTTTTATGCCAGTGTTTATGGGTTACGGAATTCCAGGAACAGGAAAAAGTATGCTCATTGCTGCGATTGCAACAAAGCTGAAAGAACATTGCGATAATCTGGACATTCCGTTTTTGTTTCATCCAATGCCTGATACATTAATCAGTACATTTCAAGGTGGTTCTGCCGAAAAAATGGTAGAATGGATGAAACCCTTGCAAGATCCAAAACGATTAATATTTGCGCCAATTGATGATGCCGAAAACAATCTCCAAGAGCGTACAGCTCAAGGAGTTTCCGCAGGTGTTAAAGAAGTAATAGGTGTGTTTTTAAGATATACCGAAGGCGCTTACGCTGTAAATTATGGCAATAGCTCTATTGGGTTGTTTACAAACTTACCTGAAATGTTGGATAAAGCGGTGATTTCTCGTGTACAAGGACGCTTTAAAATTGATGGCGCACGTACAGAGCATGACTTTTTAGACCAAGATCATTTATGGTGGCGTAAATTAGATGATACGATGCCAGATTTTGTAAACATGCAAGGACCAGAAAATTATAGCTATTTGCAAGATCAAGGGTTGGCTAAAAATATGGGAGAAATATTAAAGGTTTCAGATAAACCATCAGAAGAACGTGTTTTGGAAGCTTATGATAAGATTGAGAAGAATTTTAAAACGAATCAACATTTATTTTATGCTAACTTATATAAGGAGATTCAAAAGATATTTCCGTTCTTTTCATCTCGTGATGTGAGGAATATTCAAAGTGCAGTATCATTGCGTTTAACCGATTTTGATCTAGAAGAAGATTGGTTTGAAAATCCGGAAATCTATTTTAAAAAAGATTACGATACCAAGTTCAATATGCTACAAGAATTGATGCGAGCCAATATGAAAGGTTTGGATTTCTCTGAAATTAGACGACAAGAAGTCGTACGTTACTTAGATAATGTAGCAACCATTGCTGATACCGATTTTAAACGTAAAGTAGATGCACGTACCAATCAATTAAATATAGACTTGGAAGCAAAAAAGAAGTTTGACGAAGATAATTAATACAAGTTATTACAAGAAACAAAGTGACGTTGTAATCTTTAAAAATCCAGCAGATTGTCACAGCAAATATAGTTTGCTTTGTAATGACGATAACTAAATATGCAAAAACTAAAAACGGCAAATTTATATAGAAGCGAGCTCATTCCTGTAAGTGGAAAATTGGTAGAGCGTTATAATCTATGCCTCGAAAAACTAGGGTTTAAAAAAACAAAACTCAAGTCGTTTTCTATTGATGGTTTGGGCTGGAGTCCAGAAATTGCTGAAGAAAAGAAAAACTTGCATTACTTAAATCATGGTGATGCAAATCCCCATGGCATCATAATTTCACCATTGCAAAAAGGAAAACCTGTGTATGTGCCAACACACACGTTTGATAGAGAGATGATGCAACATATTTTTAAAGAACATGGAGAAGCTATAAATGATATTACAAGAGATTGTGCCATTTGCATAGATTTTGACCAAGATATTGACGCGTTTTTTGGACCTTTGGATGTGTTGAAATATGACACGTTTAATATTAATTTTCACTTAATTAATAATTTGTTTCATATTCAAGAAGAGCAATTGCAATTAGTTAAAAAATTTAACCATGGCAACAATTTTGTAGATGAAGCCATTCATCAGGAATTATTAGAATCAACAAAAAAACATGGCGACTTGCGCCACCGAAAGCTCTATCTTAAGCCTATTGTGTACCAAACCAATTCGTTCTTCACAAAAGCATTTGGAGGTGTTTATATATTGCGCGATTTTATTTCACCAATCGTTATTTTTGAAGACAAAAAGACTCACAAAGAAGCTATAAAAGACACAATACACGATGTGCTAATCTACCATATATCACAACCTGAATTGATGGATAAGCTAAAGGATCATTTAATTATTGAATGTAGTTTGGATGAGGTTGTAAAAGCAACACGCTATGAACGTATTAAAAAAGTAATGCTGTTTAGCGAACTGAAAAAAGCTGAGCATTCAATTAAAGATATTTTAAATGATAAAGTGCTATTCCGTAGGTATTTAAATTCGATTGATGCAAATGCTTTAAAACGTGTTACAGGCGTAGAAATATATTTAGAAAGGCTAGAACGCAGTAATGCCTTTAAGATACAGGATTTGGTAGATGAACGTTTTTATTTTGCGCTGCACCAACCACATTCATCGTTAGATGTAAAGCAACACGATTTAATCTGGAGGCTCTTGGTTAATGTATCTCCAAAAGACGTGTTATTCTTGTATTGGTACGATAAGGAGCAATTTTACAAGTCTTACGAAGCTTGGGACGAATCATTCCAAGATTGGGTAATTGAGACCATTAGTAACAATATTTAAAATTTATAGACTAACTTTATATAGCATGAAGCAGATGAAAGATGTTTGTAGAATTCTAAATTTAAAATTTGATTAATCAAGATTGTTTTGACTTAATGAATATGACTATCGCTTTTAGAAATAAAATAACTAATTAAGCTATTCTAGTTCGAACTTCCAACTTCGTACTACTAGCTCCAACTTAAAAGATTATGACCATAGAACTCATTGTATTTGTCGTTGCCATTCTGTTTGGTGTTTTACTGTATTGGAGAGAATCCAATGGTAATGGCTTATATCGTTTTGTAAACAAGATTGTAAATTCTAAGGAATTACAAATGAAAAAAGGAGACAGAACAGGATTTGTGTTTCAGCAAAAATTTGTATTGCGAATAGTGTTTGTTACTTTTCTGTTTATAATTATTTCATTGATATTACAGTTTTTTACACCATTTAAACCATTTGGTAGTTACAATGGAGTGTCAACATTTGCATCTAGTATTGTTGGAACCGTTTTAGGGACTTACCTTGCGAATTTTGTTTTGAAATCCGGGAAAATAGTAGACGAAAAAAGCGAAACCTTAACAGAAATGGTAAGTGAAACGATTGAAAAAGGAAAAGAACTTCTGGACGATATAACTACTAAAGATGATAATGTCAATTCGATAGCAGTCGAGAACGATGAAGCTCCAAAAATTGATGAGACTCCAAAAGAAGAAAAGAAAAGTGCTCGAGAGCGGTTAAAAGATAAAGGGTTGATGTAACACCCATCCTCTCCCGAAGCATTGGGACTTTGCAATGGGAAGGGAGCATTAAATTATAAACAATATGAATTTTTCCCTTTGGGAAAATGTCCAAAGCACAAAAGGGTTTATTATGATAAAAAAATACTGGCAAAAAGGAACAAAACAAAAAGTAATCACTATTATAGGTAGCGTTATTTTACTATTGTTTTTGTTTATCCTACGTGACGAATACCAACCATTCTTGCTGTTTATTAGAAAGTTTATTTTCATCATTTTATTATCTGGAGCAATTCTGTTCTTAATGTTAAAAAAATTTAGGCGCACACCTAGTTCTAGGAAACGCCTTGGTATTTTAGGTTTATTAGTAGTAATCTTCGGAATAATTTACGCTGTAGGTTGGCACTTTAAAATGTACGATTATATGAAAACCTACAATGTATTTAACAACCTAAACAAAGTTGAAATACATGAGTTGCCATTGACCCAAAACGAGCGCATACAGCCATTGCGTAATATTTTTTCAATGGCAAACGAATCTGTTGGTGAAACCAAAGACGTATCGTTACCGCATTTAGTAAGGGTTGATGGTGAAAACCAATGGACCATGGCCATTCAGCCTACAGTAAAATATATTTGGCAACGTATAAGCGATAATACCGAAGAAATATTTTCAGTGTCAAGCACAACTCCTTTTCCGCGGTTTTCAAGTGAGAATAGAATTCCAGTAACGTTTTCAATTGGAGAGTCTTTAAAGTTTAGTAGAAACACCTATAACGCAGTAGTGCAGCGATTTGGGATTGCAAAATTATTTTCGACAGAACCTGGAGATGTATTTTATATGAAGAATGACGATGGCCAATGGGTTCAAGTAGTGAGTTTAATTAATTGGAAAGGCTTTTTCTTTCCGTATCCTACATTTGGTGGTGTGGTAATTATTGAAAATGGCGCACATGATTTTAATGATTATTTAGAGCGTGTATTAATTGGCAAAGGTACTTTTGTAAGTCCTGATGATATGAAGGACTATCCATTTTTAACTAAGCAAAATACCTTATCTGAAAAAGTATCACGATTACAAGCAGAGTCTTTAAAATTTCTCGGAGGCTTTAGCGATCCATTACCTTGGAATATGGAAACTGCAGTTAAGATTCCAGATTTGCCAGACGACCAAAATCAGCAACCATTCGTCACCGATTTTAATTTTCAAGGTTCAGAAACCGATGCGTATAGTGGTTTATATCACTGGTTTGGCTTAGAACCAATAGGTAAGGAGCGTACCAGTTTAACCTTTAGTGTATTTATACCTGCCGATGGATCAGATAAGTTGTATTATTATGATCATGCAGCAAAAAAACAAGGATATGCAGGTGTTTCGGCGATGCCGCTAAAAGTAATAGAATCGCGAAAAGAATTTGATTGGTCTGTTAACAAACCAGTAGAGTTTAGGCCTTATATTAAAGATATTGCAGGCAGAAAGCGTATGTTTTTCTTAGGAACAGTATCTGCAGTTAAAGAAGATTCAAAAAACTTCGATGGTTCGGCAACACCAGACTTAGCTTTGATAGATAGTGAATATCGCGATGTGGTTTGGATTGATGTAAAGCATCCAAGTCAATGGGATAAAACCGTGTATGACCAATTAGCTGAAGCTTGGAGATCCAGCGAAGGTATTGGCTATTATTATAACGAAAAGCCAACAGTAGATATCGATTTAATTAAAGCAGTGACCGATACAGTTATTACCATTCCAAACAGTAATAAAAATCAAAAAGAAATTGACGCCTTACAGCGTAAAATAGATTCGTTGAAGGATACAAATAATAATCTTTAATTCAGAAATAACGATGCGCCAAAAATATAAATTGTGCATAACACCAATTCACCTAATAATAAAGAGCTAATAAATACAGGTAGTTTTATACGTAATGCTCCTGAAACATAACAAATAACATCGGTTGGAACTATTGGGAAAAATGACCAAAATAAAATATAATAGAAGCCATGTTTGCCTGAAAGTCTTTCCTTTATCAATTTTATTTTATTGCTTTCACTATTAAAGAAGCTTAAAAACCCAAGTTTATTTGAGCAATAATAGATTAGTAATGAAGATCCTAAAATACCTGCTAATGATACAATTAATACCCAAATTAATTGGTCTGGAAATAATATCACTCCTGCAAAAATTAAAGGCGTACTAGGTAACAATACAAAGCCTCTTAGTAAGTGTATTAAAAAATATGTAGTCCAAGCATAACTACTAAACTTAATTACAAAAGTTGCAATGGTCTCATTTGCATAAATTGAAGGTTCAACAAGATAGATTACAACACATAAAACGATAAGGCTTATCCAAGTCCACTTTAGTATCTGCTGCAATTTTGTTGACATAACCTTGGTTTAAAATACGACGAGAGTATTTAAAAAAAGTTACAGATATTATTAAGTGTTTAAATTTAACAAAACTTTTATTGCAAACTAAAAAAAGTTTAAATACTTAACTTACAAGTGTTTATTCGGTTTTGTGTTTTTATTAAACAATAATTAAAGCATTAGTGACATCTAAATTTTTTTGTTAGTCGTATATATTGCATGAATGAGAAATTAGTTAGAATTTGTTAATTTTATAGAATTAGAATTATTTACTCTTAATAAGAACAAACAACAAAGTATTAAAATAGATTTCAGATTTAAAAAAAGCATTTAACAAAACAATTATCAATTATGGAAAACAAAACTGCAGACAACAACAGAAGTTTAAAAGTAATTTTAAGCATCGCAGTATTATTACTTGTAGGGACAGCATTTTACTCGTATTCGTTATATAACGATAGTGTAGATACAAAAAAGCAATTAACGCAAGAAAAAGAACTTGTATTAAAAGACCTTAACAATATGGCTGCACAATTTGATGTTGCCATTGGTGAAAACGAGGTTGCAAACGAAAAATTGGTAGAAGCTAGAGAGCGTATTAAAGGCTTAATGGATTCTCTTAAAGTTTCAGAAAACTCAGTGAGAAGTTTATGGAGATACAAAAAGAAATTCTTGGATCTTCAGGTCGAAATGGATGTTATTTTAGCTGAAAACGATTCGTTGAAAGTTGAAAATGTATTATTGGCTTCGTCTTTAGATAGCACAAAAATAGAACTAGAATCTACAACCATGTTTAACGATTCTTTGTTGGTTCAAAATTCCGAGCTAGCTGATATTGTTGAAAATGCAGCAGTATTAACAACAGCAAAACTACAAGGTTATGGAGTATTGGTGCGTACTTCTGGAAAACTAATTCCAATGGAAAGAGCACGTAGAGTAGATAAAATTAGAGTTTGCTACACCGTTGCTAAAAACAACTTAGTAGAGAAGGGCGATAAAGAATTCTTTGTTCAAGTATTGGACCCACAAAGCAATGTGTTAGGATTAAACGAACAAATAAAATTTGATGAAACGACTTTAAACTATAGCTTAATAAGCAAGTTTAATTATGAAGCAAGAAATCTTGACGTATGTGAATTCGTGGAAGCTAGAGGGGCAGATAAATTTGGAGAAGGCCGTTATGTAGTAAACGTATTTGATCAAAAAAATCTAGTGTCTTCAACAGAATTTGTATTAAAATAACAGCCTTATAATTGGTTATAAAAAAGAGGCTGTCTAAAAAGTAGTGAAGAATTTTAATTTGTTATTCTAAGTACAATCGAAGAATCTTAAATATCAGTACATTAGATATTTCAACTGCGCTCAATATGACACTGAAAATCACTTTTTAGACAGCCTCTTTCTATGCTAAAACTTCACCGTTTATAATGACAGTATCGATGTGATTATCTCCAAAGGCATAAGGTAAAAAACCATAGCTAGGAATAGCTTTTGTAATAATAAGGTTAGCTATTTTTCCTTTAGTAATACTACCACATTTTTGCGATAACCCCATTGCATAAGCACCATTTATTGTTGCAGCATTAATGGCTTCCTCTGGAGTCATTTCCATTTTAATACAGGCTGTACTCACTACAAAATTCATATTTCCACTTGGTGTGGACCCTGGATTATAATCGGTTGCCAAAGCAAGCGGTAAACCAGCATCTATAAGCTGTCTCGCAGGTGTATATGGAATGCTTAAAAAGTAAGAACATGAGGGCAAAGCTACAGGAATTGTGTTACTATCTTGTAAAGCGATTATATCTTCTTGGTTTAATTCTTCTAAATGATCTACAGATAATGCATTGTATTTTACACCAAGTGCAATACCACCAAAAGCATTAAATTGGTTAACATGAATTTTTGGGATTAGGTTATAAGTTTTTCCAGCTATTAAAATACGTTCGGTGTCCTTTAACGAGAAATAGCCTTTTTCGCAAAACACATCAATATAATCTGCTAAATTCTCTTCTGCCACTTTTGGTAGCATATTGTTTATTACCAAATTTAAATAATCTTCCTTTCGGTTTTTATATTCCATAGGCAATGCGTGAGCACCTAAAAAAGTGGTTTTGACCAATATAGGAAATGCTTTTTCAATTCTTTTTGCAACGCGAAGCATTTTAAGTTCAGCCTCGGTTGTTAAACCATAACCAGATTTTATTTCAATGGCTCCTGTACCAAGTTTCATTACCTCTTTAATGCGAGGTACAGTTTGATTATACAAATCGTCTTCAGGAGTTGCTTGAAGCGTTTTAGCCGAATTTAAAATACCACCACCACGATTAGCAATTTCTTCGTAACTAAGTCCATTAATTCTATCTACAAATTCCTGTTCCCTATTTCCAGCATAGACAATATGTGTATGAGAATCGCACCAACTGGGCAATACCGTTTTGCCTTTAGCATCAATTACATTACCTGCTTTTATGTTAGGCAGGTCTTTCATTTCTCCAAAATTTGCAATAACACCATTTTCAATAATAATAAAGGCATTTTTAATGGTTGGTAAATGCTTCATGTCTTTACCTGAAACCCTAGTGATACTTATGTCTCTAACTTGAAGTAATTCTTTAATGTTTGTTATTAGTGTCGTCATTTAAAATTGTAATGCTTCTGTTATAAGCTATAAATTTAGAATAAAATATGTTGCTTGATAAGCTATGTTTTAAATTAATTGTTTTATTTGTGAATAATTCATACTAAAAACAAAAGGTTTTTATGAATACTATAGGACTTATTGGAGGAATCTCACCGCTTTCTACCATATTATACTATCAAATTTTAAATGACCTAGCGTATTCGAAGTTTGGAGGTAATCATTCATGCAAAGTGATTATTAATTCTTTAGATTTTGGTGAAATTTCCAAGCTTCAATCCAAAGATGATTGGGATACATTGGATGATATAATGAAGAATGCAGGCAAAAGCTTGCAAGCTGCAGGAGCAGATATTATAATTATATGTGCCAATACCATGCATTTATGTATTGATGCTGTGAGGAGTGCAGTATCAATCCCTGTTATCCATATAGCTGAAGCTACTGCTCAAAAAATTAAAGAGCAGCAAATTAATAAAGTTGCTCTTTTGGGGACAAAATATACTATGGAAAAGGATTTTTTCAAGGATATTTTACTTTCAAGTAATATTGAAGTGGTTATTCCAGATTCTAAACAAAGACAAATAATACATGATGTGATTTATACTGAATTGGCAAAAGGCATCCTTAATAATGCATCTAAACAAATTTATTTGCAAATAATAGATAATTTAATTGACAAAGGCGTAAAAGGTGTAATTTTAGGTTGTACCGAAATACCTTTGCTAATTAAGCAAGAAGAGGTTTCGGTTCCTGTATTTGATACTACAATGATTCATGTAAATGCAGCATTTAATAGCGCTTTAAGTATATAATATGATGAAGAACGCTAACTTTACTTTTTTAAACTCTTTTGCCGAAATAGACGAAGTGGGTTTTAAAAAACTTGAGAAGATTGCCTCGTATAAAACCCTAAAAAAGCACGAAATAATAGCCAAGCAAGGTGAAATTCCTTCTCCAAATGTGTATATGCTTATTTCTGGAATTATGAGAGCGTATATTAATACAGAGTCGGGTAAACAATATAATAAAAAGCTGTTTGTGCCAAAATCTTTCGTAGGCCCATTAACAGGGATTATTACCAAAAAACCATCTGAGTTAACCTATGAAACACTTACCGAATGCAAAGTGATTGAGCTTAATTTTGCAATTTTTATGGATATGTGTAAAACAGATATTAAACTATCTAACTTATATAACAGAGTTCTTGAAAATATATTTATAGAATATGAACGTAGAAACTTAGAGCTGATGTCTATAGATGCAACGCAAAGATACCTTAACTTAAGGCAACGCATTCCAAATATTGATGATCTTATTCCGCAATTTCAAATAGCTTCTTTTTTAAATATAACACCTGTACAATTAAGCAGGGTTAGAAAAAAGCTAAACTATTAACATATGTTAATGAAGAATTAGTTTGAGAGTAATATTTTTATGACTTCATATTACATGATAATCCTAAGAAAAGATTAATAGCTAACTAACCAATTGAAAAAAAGCAGGAAACTTAATTGTTCCCTGCTTTTTGCATTAATAAGCAATACATATTTATTGTTTTATGAACTTATAAGCTTTGTTGAAATCCTTAAGTTTTAAAATATAAATCCCACTCTCTAGAGAAGAAATATCTAAAGGAGTATTAATGTTTTTATTGGTTTCTATCACTTTTTTTCCTAAAAGATCATATATCAAAACATCAAAATTTTCAGAAGTCGTGCTTTTAAAGTTTAATATATTTGATGAAGGATTTGGGTAAACTCCAAACGTGTCTTTATCTCTATCATCTAAGCCTAATATATAATATTGATTTTCGAACCAGTTTAATTGGTCATCGTTAAATGCAGAACTGGCAATATCTGGGTAGGTGTCATTATCAAAATCTGCCAACTCAAATACATAGGCTTGTCCTTGTGTATTATCTATTACTTGCTCAGTCCCAAAACCACCAGTACCATTGTTTTTAAACCAAATTAAGTCGTTAACATCTGCTAAAGCACCACTACTTACAATTAGATCATCTATGCCATCGTTATCTAAATCTGTCATACGAACCATAGAAGGATTTCCAAAACTTGTTGCAATTGGTGTAGCGGTAAAACCTGCACCATTGTCCTCATACCAAATAAGAGAGCCAGTTCCTGGAGTTGCACCAAGAACAGTAACTAAAATATCTAAATTGGCGTCACCATCATAATCAACTAATACGGCTTCTGTGAGATAATTTAAACCAGTAGCTACCGATGATGCATCCTTAGTAAAAAAGCCAGTGCCATCATTTCTAAAAATCTCCACAACATTCGATGAATTGTATTGACCAGTTACCACCAAAGCATCCAAATCGGTGTCTCCATCAATGTCTTCTAAAGTTATTGTATCTGGAGTTGTGAGCGTATTGTCTAATGCGTTTGGACCTGAAAAGGTTCCAGAACCATCATTACTAAACCAAACAATCGTATTGCCGTCATAGGCTGATACAGCTATATCAATTGTTGCGCCAGCATTAATGGTACCAACAGCTAAGCCGCTTGCGCCATCTACAGATGTTGAAATGGTTTGTTCAGTTCCAAAATTCCCTCCACCTCCAGCATCATTTGCAAACCAAACAACTTTGTCATTGTTGTAAGAGCAAACAACAATATCTTCAAAAGTATCTCCATTAAGATCAACAAACTTTATTCCTGTAATACCAGATAATGAGTTTGGTAAGGAAGAATGCAATGAAAAATTACCGCTACCATCATTACTATATAACTCAATAGTATTTGCTGCATATGTTACTACAATTAAATCGATGTTGCCATCGTTGTTAAAATCACCAGAAACCATTCTGTAAGGTTGATCTCCAGTAGTGGCAATATTATTTTTTGAACTAAAGGTGGTTTGTGCATTTATAGCAATAGAGATGCAAAAAAGAATAATAAAATTGTGTAACTTGTTTTTCATAGTAACGCTATTAGTTTTTAATATTATAAATATAATTTATTTCAAATTGCCAACCATATTTTTGGGTTTAACCCATTCATCATAATCTTCTGCACTAACATAGCCTAAATTTATAGCTTCTTCTTTTAATGTCGTGCCGTTTTTATGTGCCGTATTGGCAATCTCTGCCGCTTTATAGTACCCAATTTTTGTGTTTAACGCAGTAACAAGCATTAGCGAGTTGTTAAGCAGTTGTTTTATTACGACATGATTTGGCTCTATGCCAACTGCACAATTAACATCAAAACTTACACAAGCATCACCAAGTAATTGTGCCGATTGCAATAAATTGGCAGCCATCATTGGTTTAAATACATTTAATTCGTAATGACCTTGTGTACCTCCAACAGTAACCGCAACATCATTACCCATAACTTGAGCGCAAACCATAGTTAATGCTTCACATTGTGTTGGATTTACTTTTCCAGGCATGATCGAGCTTCCTGGTTCGTTAGCTGGAATAATAATTTCTCCAATACCACTTCTAGGCCCAGAAGCCATCATTCTAATGTCATTGGCAATTTTATTAAGTGATACGGCTAATTGTTTTAAAGCACCATGCGACTCTACAATGGCATCATGTGCTGCTAAAGCTTCAAATTTATTATGAGCTGTTACAAATGGTAAACTGGTAAATTCAGCAATATATTTTGCTACTAAAACATCATAACCTTTTGGTGTGTTAAGTCCAGTGCCAACAGCTGTTCCACCAAGAGCCAGTTCGCTTAAGTGTGGTAAGGTGTTTTCAAGTGCTTTTAGCCCATGATTTAATTGAGACACATAACCCGAAAACTCTTGCCCTAATGTTAGAGGTGTGGCATCCATTAAATGGGTTCTACCAATTTTTACAACATCTTTAAAGACTTCTGCTTTTTGTTTAAGTGTATCGCGTAATTGTGCGATTCCAGGAATAGTTGTTTCAACAATTCTTTTATAAGCAGCAATATGCATTCCAGTAGGAAAGGTGTCGTTGGATGATTGCGATTTGTTTACATCGTCATTTGGTTGAATGGTTTTGTTGCCTTCGCCAATAGTTTTTCCAGCAATTTGGTGTGCTCTATTAGCAATAACTTCATTCACATTCATATTACTTTGTGTGCCAGAACCAGTTTGCCAAATCACCAATGGAAATTGTGCGTCGTGTTTCCCATCAAGAATTTCATCACATACTTGGGCAATTAAATTTCTTTTTTCTTCAGAAAGAATACCAAGTTCACAATTGGTATAAGCAGCCGCCTTTTTTAGATAAGCAAAGCCATAGACTATTTCTAGAGGCATTGAGGCAGGAGCGCCAATTTTAAAATTGTTTCTTGAACGTTCAGTTTGAGCTCCCCAAAGTTTATCAGCAGGAACTTTAACTTCACCCATGGTATCTTTTTCTATTCTATAACTCATTGTTTAAACAATTAATTTTAAGTTACAAAGTTACACCATTTA
>CALZKX010000031.1 GCA_945788155.1 uncultured Flavobacteriaceae bacterium | reverse complement strand
AAGCTATAGCTACTTTTAGCTGCTCGTTTGGAAACGATTGTTGTAAATAATTACTTAAGCCTTGTGTGTTTTTGCCAATGGTGTATTTGTTCATTCGGTTGGTTCCAACTCCCATTACACCACGCATTCCGCCAGTACCGAACTCTAAATTTTTATAAAAGCTCTCTTTTAATGTTTTTGGGTTTATAGCGATTAATTTTTTAATCTCTTGTTGTGTATCTGTATCGAAAGTAGGCGTTAACCACGCATTTACTTTTTCTAGAATTTGAGGTTCTATATGAATCATTAATTAAAATTTATATACAAAAATAGCGAATTAACTTAGGTAAAGTTGTTGCAGTAACGTTAACAACTTATAAATTCATTTTATTATCAATTTTATAGCGGTCTTTATCTTCCTTGTTGCGTAAAATGATTTCACCCAAAAAGCCAGCAACAAAAAATTGCGTACCAATAATCATAGTTACTAGAGAGATATAGAATTGTGGTCTTTGGGTAATTAATCTTCCACTGGGATTAATAAATAGTTTATCAATACCTAAATAGACTGCAAAACATAACCCAATAAAAAACATTAAAGCTCCAAGAGCTCCAAAAAAGTGCATTGGTCGCTTCCCAAATTTGGATAAAAACCAGATGCTTATTAAATCTAAAAAACCATTAATAAATCGTTCCATACCAAATTTTGTTTTTCCGTATTTACGTGCTTGGTGCTGTACCACCTTTTCACCAATATTATTAAACCCTTCATTTTTTGCCAATACAGGAATATAGCGATGCATTTCGCCATATACATTTATATTTTTCACAACCTCTTTATTATAGGCTTTTAAACCGCAATTAAAGTCATGTAGTTTTACACCAGATGTTTTTCTGGCTGCCCAATTAAATAGTTTTGAAGGCATGTTTTTTGCAATAACCGAGTCGTAGCGTTTCTTTTTCCAACCAGACACCAAATCGTAACCATCTTCAACAATCATATTATAAAGCTCTGGTATTTCTTCTGGATTGTCTTGCAAATCGGCATCCATGGTAATAATTACCTCTCCACGTGTTTCTAAAAACCCAGCGTGAAGTGCTTGGGATTTTCCGTAATTTTTTAAAAACTTAATGCCTTTTACAGTATTGTTTTTTTGTGATAGTGTTTTTATAGTTTCCCACGAACCATCAGTACTGCCATCGTCAATAAAAATAATCTCATACGAAAAATGATTGGATTGCATAACTTTTGCAATCCAATCATGTAATTCGTTTAAAGAATCTTTCTCGTTAAGTAGTGGTATAACTACTGATATGTTCATTTTTAGTAATTTCTAAATTCTCTGCCAAAAGTAAAGAAATTATTTAAGCATCTGGGTTAGATCTTTTCATAATCGCAGCGACAATTAGTCCAATTACAGCTTGAAATAATAATCCCCAAGCTAAAGATTTAGCTGTATTAAGAATGCTAAATTGATTTTGGCTTTCAATTTTTTCAACTGCTTCAGCTATTGCTTCAGCTGGTGCTCCAAAACCTTCCATCATACTAATAGTAGAGTCAACAGTAAGTTGTTGTATTTGGTTTGCAGCATCTGGATCTACATAATTAAAAAGAATCATACTTACTATTGAGCTAATTGCAATTCCAATTGCAACCGTAATAAAATACGAAGAAAAGGCTTCCTTAAAAGTTAATAAACCTTCTTGTAAACTTTTAGATTTGGCTGTAGAAACTACTCCAAAGGCTATTATGGCTAATAATAAACCTATACCAAGCCACATATTTGCCATTAAGTTAATGTCTATGAACCAAATGGCCACAGTAATTAAAGATAAAATACCACCTAAATAAAGGCCGTAATTAATTGCACTCGATTTTATTGAGTTTTCCATGTAATGTTTTTTTGGTTAATAATATATTAGTATCGTAAAGATAATATATGTTACAATAAATATAGACGAATAAAAAAATAAATAATATGTTGTTGTTTTATGAAAAATTCTTAAATTTGCAGCTCGAAAAAAGAAACGATTTTAAAGTTTAAGTGATGAAAAAAGGTATACATCCAGAAAATTATAGATTAGTAGCGTTTAAAGACATGTCTAACGACGATGTGTTTTTAACAAAATCTACTGCAGATACTAGCGAAACAATAGAGGTAGATGGTGTTGAATATCCATTAGTAAAAATGGAAATCTCAAGAACGTCTCATCCATATTATACAGGGAAGTCTAAATTAGTAGATACTGCTGGACGTATCGATAAGTTCAAAAACAAATACGCTAAGTTTAAGAAATAAACTCAGTAAAAATATATTTTGCAAAAGCCTTCAGAATTTTCATGAAGGCTTTTTTGTTTTCAACATTTAAGTTACTTTTGGTAGTGGATTAACCAAAGTTATAGTTGGGGAGATTATTTTCTAACTTCTAGCTTATAATTTCTAACGTCTCATGAACTACATTCTTTTTGATGGTCCTTATAGAAATAAATTACTCCCATTTACATATACACGACCAGTTGCAGATATAAGAGTTGGTATTTTAACCATTCGTGAAAAATGGGAAACGTATCTTGGTTATACGACCTCTACAGTTACTGAGGGCTATTTAACTCAAAAACATCCAATGGTAGAACTTGAGGAAAATATTATGATTAATGCTTCATATTTACCCAATGGTGAACTTGTTGAATTAATAAGGTCTTTAACCCAAAAGCAAGCCATATTTAAAGATGAAGATGTTATAGCATTTCACACTCAAGAAAACCAAGAAGCCGTTAATTTTGACGAATACGAAGCTATTGAGTTTGAGAGAGAGCTTTTATGTATTGAAAACACTTGGGATATCTTTTCAAAAAATGGTGAAGCCATTCGTCAGGATTTTGAGTTACTGACAAATGGAAGGCAATCACAGCCAATACCAAAAAGCAATAATGTAATCGAAGCCAACAATATTTTTATTGAAGAAGGTGCAAAAGTAGAGTTTGCTACCTTAAATGCAAGCTCAGGACCTATATATATTGGTAAGAACACCGAAATTATGGAAGGTAGCCTTATTCGCGGGCCATTTGCATTATGTGAAGGCGCCATTGTAAAATTAGGAGCAAAAATTTATGGGCCTACAACTGTTGGGCCACATAGTAAAGTAGGAGGCGAAGTGAATAACTCGGTGTTATTTGGTTATTCAAATAAAGGTCATGATGGATTTTTGGGAAACTCTGTTTTAGGCGAATGGTGTAATTTGGGAGCAGATACCAATAATTCTAACCTAAAAAATAACTATGCACAAGTAAGACTTTGGGATTATGAAACCGAAGGTTTTGCCAGAACAGGGTTGCAATTTTGTGGACTTATGATGGGAGATCATAGTAAATGTGGCATTAATACTATGTTTAATACAGGAACCGTTGTTGGTGTTAGTGCCAATATATTTGGTAGTGGTTTTCCACGAAATTTCATACCTAGTTTTAGTTGGGGAGGCAATAGTGGCTTCACGACCTATTTAACCAAAAAAGCATTTGAGGTTGCTAAAGTGGTAATGTCTAGGCGAAATATTGAATTCACCGAGAGAGATGCTGCTATATTGGAACACGTGTTTGAAGTAACACAAAAGTATAGAAAGCAATAAATTTAAAAGATTACTTATGTTGGAATTACTTTTAAATTTCTTAATAATATATAGCGGTTCCTGATGTTGCACTTCGTTTTATCATCTGCTAATTAAATTGTAAATTTGCACGCTTGATAAAAATACAAGGATGGACGCTAGAAAAAAAGTCGCTTTTTACACACTTGGATGCAAACTTAACTTTTCAGAAACTTCTACCATTGCCAGAAACTTTAAAAGTGAAGGGTTTGACCGTGTAGATTTTTCTGAAGCTGCAGATATTTATGTAATCAACACATGTTCGGTCACCGAGAATGCCGATAAGCGTTTTAAAACTATTGTAAAACAAGTTCAAAAAACCAATCCTGAAGCGTTTGTTGCTGCAATTGGTTGTTATGCACAGTTAAAACCAGAGGCTCTGGCCGATGTTAATGGCGTAGATTTGGTACTTGGTGCTACCGAAAAATTTAAGATTACAGACTATTTAAACGATTTAACCAAAAATGATTTTGGCGAAGTGCACTCATGCGAAATTAAAGATGCCGATTTCTATGTTGGTAGTTACTCGGTTGGCGATCGTACGCGTGCTTTTTTAAAAGTGCAGGATGGCTGCGATTATAAATGTACCTATTGCACTATACCATTAGCTAGAGGGATTTCTAGGAGTGACACGCTTGAAAACGTATTGAAGAATGCCAAAGAAATTTCGGAGCAAAACATTAAAGAAATTGTACTCACAGGTGTTAATATTGGCGATTATGGTAAGGGCGAATTTGGAAACAAAATGCATAAGCATACGTTTTATGAACTTGTTCAAGCTTTAGATGAGGTTAAAGGTATAGAGCGTTTGCGAATTTCGTCTATAGAGCCAAACCTGCTAAAAAATGAAACCATCGAATTTGTTGCAGGGAGTAAAACCTTTGTGCCTCATTTTCATATTCCGTTACAAAGTGGTAGCAAACATTTGCTTAAATTAATGCGCCGACGTTATTTACGAGAACTTTATATAGATCGCGTAAATAAGATCAAACAAGTTATGCCACATGCTTGTATTGGCGTTGATGTTATTGTTGGTTTTCCAGGAGAGACAGAAGCTCATTTTTTGGAAACCTATAATTTCCTATCAGAATTGGATATCTCATATTTACATGTGTTCACATATTCTGAAAGAGATAACACATTAGCAGCAGAAATGAAAGATGTAATACCTAAAAATGTACGCTCTAAGCGCAGTAAAATGTTACGTGGATTATCGGTTAAAAAGCGTCGCGCATTTTACGAAAGCCAGTTAGGAACTAAAAAGACCGTATTGATTGAAGGCGAAAATAAAGAAGGCTACATTCACGGATTTACCGAAAATTATGTAAAAGTAAAAACACCTTGGAATCCAGAATTGGTCAATACACTACACAATGTGGTACTTTCTAAAATCGATGACGATGGACTGGTGCGTTTTAAATTTGTGAATGATACTGTTAAAGTGCTTTAAACTAAAAAAGTGACCCGAAAGTCACTCTTTATTAAATCCTTACACCAACAGGAAGCATGCTTTTGTAGCGTCTGTTTCTGCGGATAAATTTTGCAATAGGAGGGCTCGTTGGCACCACACTAATGTTTCTTTCTTGAATATTTTCCATTACAAGTTTTAAAAAATCCTCAACAAATATGTCGTCCGAAACACATTCAGGAACAACAAGCTTTGTTAAAAAAATCTTACGATCTTGGAGAGAATATTCAATAGTTGCTAAATTACCTTCAACGTCAAGTTGAAATTGCCGTAAAAAGGTATTGTCAATGAGTTCAGCTGCATCTATCATAATTAGTCTATTTATTCAATGGAGAAAGAACTATTTTATATAGTTTTGTGATGCAAATTTACAAAAAATATCGTTACAAACATTACAAACACTGTCTTAATTACTTATGAACCAAGACCTAGTACACCTATATCTTATGCCTGGAATGGCAGCAAACCCTTCAATTTTCGAATATATAAAGCTACCTAAGGAGCAGTTTAAAGTACATTGGCTTGAATGGGTAATTCCAAATCCCAAAGAATCATTATTGGAATATGCCAAACGAATGGCACAGAAAATTGAGCATGAAAATGCCGTGCTTTTAGGTGTTTCCTTTGGAGGTGTTTTGGTTCAGGAAATGAGTAAATTTCTAAATCTTAAAAAACTCATTATCGTTTCCAGTATAAAAACTAAGCATGAATTACCTAAAAAAATGAAACTGGCAAAAGCTACAAAAGCTTATAAACTATTGCCTACTCGGTTTGCTGGTAATTTCGATGAATTTGCAAAATATGCTTTAGGAGAAACTATAAAAAAGCGCGTTAAATTGTATAAAAAATATTTATCGGTTAGTGATAAGCGGTATCTAGATTGGGCAATTCATAATATGGTATGTTGGGACCAAGAGACGATTATACCAAACATAATACATATTCATGGCGATAAGGATCCAGTATTCCCAATAAAAAATATTTCAAATTTTGTTACCGTAAAAGGAGGTACTCACGTTATGATTATTAATAAGTATAAGTGGTTTAACGAGCATCTTCCAAAGTTGATTCTTAGTTAAAATGTATTGCCTTTTCAGTTTTTTCATTATTTTAGACCAAATAAACTTTTTAAAATGATGAAGACAATAAAAAATATTCTAGCATGTCTTGGGTTATTAAGTTTATCTGCGCTGTTTATTTTTGCAGTTCAAGATGCTCCAAGTGATGATAATTTAGAAAAGAAAATTATTAACGATTACAACGTTTATGCATTAAACGTTCCAGATAATTTAAATTTTGCAGGCGAAGCCATGCCATTGAGTGATCCAGATATTTTAGAACGAATGGATCGCGAATTATTGGTAAATACCTATTGGCAATCCAACGCCTTGTTAATGTTTAAACGTGCCAACAAGTATTTTCCTGTAATTGAACCAATTCTTAAAAAACACGGAATTCCAAATGATTTTAAATACCTAGCAGTTATAGAAAGCGGTTTAACCAATGCGGTATCGCCTGCTGGAGCAAGAGGTGTTTGGCAAATCATGAAAGCTACAGGACGCGAAAACGGACTGGAAATTAACACAAACGTCGACGAACGCTATAACCTTGAAAAATCAACCGAAGTGGCCTGCAAATACCTTTTGGAAGCCAAAGAACGTTTTGGTAGCTGGACACTAGCAGCTGCGTCCTATAATGCTGGAAAAGCAGGAGTGGCCAAACGGCTAAAAGAACAAAATGTTTCTGGTTACTACGATTTGTTACTTGGAGAAGAAACTGGAAGATATATGTTTAGAATTGTGGCTTTAAAAGAAATTTTAAACCATCCCGACAAATATGGTTTTAATTTTAGGCACAAAGATTT
>CALZKX010000030.1 GCA_945788155.1 uncultured Flavobacteriaceae bacterium | reverse complement strand
TTTGCTTCATCAATATTATTAAACTCAAAACTTTCGTATTGGGTTAAAAAAGAATTAGCTTCAAATTTAAGTATGGCTGGATTATTTGTTTCTTGTAGTGAAACGTCAATTTTTTTCATTGCAAATATATTTTTTGCAAAAATAATAAAAGAAATGTCGAGTTATATATATATTTGGTAATCATTAACCTAAATTTAGCAATCATTATTGTTAAATAATTGTATTGTAATACAAAAAGCCTCAATTGCCTTGAAATATTAAATTATATGAATTTAAAAAACATTTATTTATTCCTCATTGCGTTTTTTTTGGTGCAATTTACCAAAGCACAAGAGGGGTTACCGATATACTCTGATTATTTAACAGATAATTATTATTTAATCCATCCATCTATGGCTGGCGTTGCAAATTGTAATAAGGTAAGATTAACTGGTCGGCAGCAATGGCTAGAACAATCTAATGCTCCAAGTTTGCAAACACTAAGTGTTAACGGTCGTTTTGGGGATACGCCTTCGGCAATGGGAGCCATTGTGTTTAATGATAAAAATGGATACCATTCGCAAACAGGTGCTTATGTTACTTATGCCCATCATTTAATGTTTTCTAGAAACCCAATTGATTTAAACATGCTATCGTTTGGATTAAGCGTAGGAATGATTCAATACAAGTTGGATGAAACCTCGTTTTTAGCTGATGGTTTTGATCCAATTATCTCTGGAATTGAACAAAGTGCTACCAATTTTAATATTGATTTTGGTTTTTCTTATCAGTTTTTGAATTTCTATGCACATGCAACCGTTAAGAATGTTTTAGAGAATGATGGGATTAATTTTAACGAGCAAGGGTTAAGTTATAATAATTTAAGAACGTATTTGTTTTCTGCTGGAAATGTTTTTAGTAGTATTAATAGTGAATGGAGTTATGAGCCTTCTATTATGTTTATGCGTCGTGATGCGACCGAAGAATCTTTAATAGATTTAAACATGAAAGTATATAAGGAAGTGGAATTTGGAAAACTTTGGGGTGGTATATCGTATCGAACAAGTTTAGATGGTGCCGAGTTTTTAAATGGCACAGGTGTAAGCAGCCAAAAATTACAATATTTTACACCTTTAGTTGGGATTAATTATAAAAATTACGTCATTGCATATACCTATTCATACCAAATGAATTCAGTGGTTTTTAATAATGGTGGTTTTCATCAAATTACTTTAGGAATCAACTTTGGTTGCAGACGAAAAAAGTACGAGTGTAATTGTCCAGCAATAAACTTATAATATAAATGCTTAATCACTTCAACGTGTTTTAGACGTTTTTTATTTCACTGCTGGTTATTCTTTTTCGATTGGTATTTAATTCTTGACTGTCTTTTTTAATTTATAAACGCTCTTTGTTTTATAACATTCGCAATGACAAAACAAACAAATCAACAACTAAACGAATCAACAAATCAATAATAAAAAATGCCAATTATAAAACCAGTAAATAGAAAATCACCAGAAATTCCAAACGATTGTTACATTGCAGAAAATGCTACCATTGTAGGTAAAGTTACTATGGGAAACCAATGCAGTATTTGGTTTAATGCTGTTATTCGTGGCGATGTACATTATATAAAATTGGGCAATAAAGTTAACGTTCAAGATGGCGCAGTAATTCATGCTACTTATAAAACCTCACCAACCAACATTGGCAACCATGTTTCTATTGGTCATAATGCCATAGTGCATGGTTGTACAATACATGATAATGTGCTAATAGGTATGGGAAGTATAGTAATGGATGATTGTGTTGTCGAAAGTAATAGCATTATTGCCGCAGGAGCTGTAGTTACAAAAAATACTAGAGTAGAAGCAGGAAGTATTTATGCTGGTATTCCTGCTAAAAAAGTTAAGGATATTAGCAAAGAACTTATCTCAGGCAAGATTAATAGAATTGCCGATAATTATGTGAAATATTCTAGCTGGTTTAAGGAGTAATTCTTATTCCTGCAACTACGTGTCGCCAAACTTTTGTAGTGGCACAAGACAGGAATTTGCTTTGTGCTTGTATTCTACATTATCCCTTCAATTGCACTCAAGGTGACCTCTAGGTAATGGTAGCGGTTTTAAAACTTCAAATACTCGACTTTATAAGCATTACCTAATAGTTCGCTCATAACTTTAGGATTGCCATTTGTATAAAACCGATGCTTGGCTTTTGCTTTGCTAGTGTTAAGTAATTGATGTTTTTCTAAAACAGATTTGGTTTGTCTAGCCACAGCTTCACCAGAATCTATTATTTTAACGTGTTTTGGGAGAATTTCAAGAAGTATTGGCACCAAGTATGGATAATGTGTGCACCCAAGTACTAAACGGTCTATATTGGCTTCTATCATAGGTTTTAGATAAATATTTAATAAACCTTTCATTTCTTCGGAATATAGTTTCCCTGTTTCAATAAGCTGCACAATACCTTCTCCTTCTTGCTCTACAATCGTTATTCCGTTACCAAATAAATTAGTGGTTTTATGAAATAAATCGCTTGTTAATGTGCCTTTGGTAGCAAGGATCCCAATGGCATTAGTTTTAGTTTGAAGAGCTGCGGGTTTAATGGCTGGTTCAATACCAATAAATGGTATGTTGTATTTGTTTCGCAAATGTTTAACAGCATTGGTTGTAGCTGTATTACAGGCAACAACAATAAGTTTGCAATTCTTGTCCAAAAGCAGTTCTGCGTTTTTTTTGCTAAGTTCTTCAATGCGTTTTTTTTCTTTTAGTCCATAAGGTGCATTTTTACTATCGGCTAGATAGATAGTGTTTTCGTTTGGTAATAACGAGTTAATTTCTTTCCAAATGGAAGTGCCTCCAACACCAGAATCAAAAATACCAATAGGTTGTTTGCTCATAGTATTACAAAAATAAAAAAGCTGCCTTATAAAGACAGCTTTTAAATTGTTATTTAAGAAAGTAGTTTTTTAGAATCCTAATTCTTTTTTTACATCTGCCATAAGATCTTTACCATCGGCAAGGATAACACCTTGGCCTTGTGTAGAATCTAATACATATTGAAACCCTTGAGCTTTACCAACTTTAATTATAGCTGCTTTTGCTTTTTCGGTAATAGGTTTTAATAAATCAAACTCTTTCTTTTGCATTTCTTGTTGCGCTTGTTGTTGAAATTGACGAATATTTTGCTCCATTGCAGTAACTTCTTGAACTCTTTTTTGGTTTTCTTCTTGAGTTTTAGTTGAAGCTTCAGCATCATATTGCTTTATTTTATTTTGATATTCAGTTCCCATTTCTTGGATTTGAACCTCATAGGTTTTGCCTAACTTATCCATCT
The DNA here is from genome assembly GCA_945788155.1 of uncultured Flavobacteriaceae bacterium. GTDB lineage: Bacteria > Bacteroidota > Bacteroidia > Flavobacteriales > Flavobacteriaceae > Pontimicrobium. The sequence continues at coordinate 9,262 of CALZKX010000030.1, read as the reverse complement.
CTGCTTGTGCTGCTTTATAATCAGGCATCGCAGCTATTAATTCCTGCGTGTTAATATGAGCAACTTTACTTTGCGCATTTATAATACTTGTGCTTCCAAATAAAATTGTAGCTGCTAATACTAAGTTCTTTAAGTGTTTCATTTTTAAATAAATTGTGTTATAAATTGTTGTCTATTAATTGTTTTTCTTCTTAGCTTTATTAATGCTGTCTTGAACTTTTTTTGCTTCAAGTTTTGCTTTTCTATCGGCTAATATTTTTTTCTTTTTTTCTTCTAAAGCTTTTTTTCTTGCTTCTTTAGGGCTTAATTTTTTTGCACCTGTACTGTCTGTTGTTTTTTTAGCGGCTTCCTTTTCGGCTTTTTTAGCATCAATCTTTGCTTTTCTATCGGCTAATATTTTCTTTTTCTTGTCTTCTAGTGCTTTTTTCCTTGCTTGGGCTGCACTAAGTTTAGGTGTCTCAACTTTTTTTGTTTCTGTTTTAACTTCCTGGGTTGCTTTTTTAGTGTTATCTATTGTTTTAGCGGTTTCCTCTTTAAGATTATCTGCTTTATTACTAACATTGTTACGTGCATCTAGTTTTTCTTGCCTTGCTTTTGCACGTTCTTCAAGAATTTTTTGCCTCTTTTCTTCAAGTGCTTTTTTCTTAGCTTCACGATCGGCTTCTTGTTTAGCACGTTTATCAGCAATTTCTTTTTCTCTCTCTGCTTTTTTGTCTGCTAAAGCTTGTGCTCTTGCTTCTTGACTAGAGCTTACTTCTTTGGGTACAACTTCTTCAGCTTCTGCGGCTTTTTTCTCTTTACGGTTTTGAACTTGCGTACGTTTTGCAGTTCTAGTTATAGTACGTAAAACTTGATCGCTAATGTCGTATCTGTCAGCTGAATAAAGCATCACAACGTCGGCTGATTTATCAAAAACAAAATCATAGTTTTTATTGGTAGCAATTTCTTGTACTGCTGTAAAAATTTGATCTTGAATAGGTTGCATCAATTGCTTTCTTTGAATCATTAAATCGCCATTTGGTCCAAAACGTTTTTGTTGATAATCAAGAACTTCATTTTCTTCAATGTTGATGTCTTCTTGACGTTCTTGAATCAATTCAGGTGTTAATAGAACACTTTCAGAAGATAATTGCTTCTTTTTTTGGTCTATCTCACTCAAGCGTTTTTCGATTTCATTTTTCCATTTTTCAACCTTTGAATCCAATTGGGTTGAAGCACTTTGGTATTCAGGGACATTTTGTAAAATATACTCAGTATCTATATAACCAATACGTGCACTTTTTTGTGCAAAAGTAGATAGATTAATAAAGGATGCTATTGCCAGTAAAAAAAGAACTTTTGTTTTCATCCGTATATGTTTTAAATAATTGTTTTATTTTAAAAATATAACACTAACAGACAATTTTTTTGATTTGGATGCAAGCGTTAAGATTTATCAAATAAACGAAATATTTTTTGAAAAATTTTAACGCACTAATTAAATCGTTAAACTGTACATAGAAAATATCGTGCCAAAGTTAAAATTGTTGTCCAATTATAAAGTGTGTTTCCCATCCGTTTTTAACAGTTTGCCCTGGTAATGGGTCGAAACCATGACCGAAATCTATCCCAAGTAAACCAAATGCAGGCATAAATAATCTAATACCTAAACCAGCTGATCGTTTTAAAGCAAATGGATTATAGTCTCTAAAATTATTATACGATGCGCCTGCTTCTAAAAATGCCAATGCAAAAATTTTAGCTTGTTGCGATTTTAGTGTTATAGGATATCTTAATTCTAAAGAAAACTTGTTGTAAATAGTACCACCATCCTGTGACGATAAGGATTGGTTGGGATAACCTCTTAGCTGAATTTCTTCTCTACCATCTAGACTATAGGTTCCCAAGCCATCGCCACCAAGAAAGTAACGCTCAAACGGAATAATACCTCTATCATTATTGTAAGCTCCTAAGAAACCAAATTCTATTTTTGGGCGCAACACCATATCTCCAACAACTTTAGTGTACCATTCGCCATTAAGGTTCACTTTATAAAACTCCAGCCATCTAAATCGTTCTTGATCTATTTCGGCAATTCTATCGGCAGCAGTACTTCTAATAGATTGAGAATTAGTTGTATTGTTTTGAATATCTGTTTGATCAATTCTTTCTTCCTTTAATGCTGTGTAATCTACTTTGTTAAATGCCGAATATGGTAAAGTAAACTTAGCAGTTATGCCAAATTTAGAACCACCTGTTGGGTAAATAGGATCGAAAGTGGTATTATCCCTACTAAGTCCAATGGTATATGCTAAATTATTGGATGCTCCATCACCAAAAGTAAAAAGACCTGTATTATAGTTTTTTAAATTGTAATGTTGATAACTAAAGGCTTGAGATAAGATAAAGAAATCATCAGGTACTGTTAATCTTTTTGCAAGACCTATTGAAATACCTGTAATATTAAAGCGGCGATCCTTATCTGCATTTCGTGTTAAGGGGTTGTATAAAAATTGCTTTGTATGAGATATAGAGGTAGAAAAACTTACAGGTTTTTTTCCGCCAAACCATGGTTCTGAAAATGAAAAACTATAAGTTTGATAAAATCTACTTGCTTGTAAACGAAGTGCCAGTTTTTGGCCATCTCCCATTGGAATTGGTTGATAAGCTTCTTTTTTAAAGATGTCTTTTATGGAGAAGTTGTTAAACGATAACCCTAAAGTACCAATAAAGCCACCTCCACCATAACCACCTTGCAATTCTATTTGACTGGAGCCGCTTTCTACAACAGAATATCTCATATCAATAGTTCCTTCATTGGCATTTACATTGTCAAAATGAGGTTCGATTTGTTGTGCATCGAAAAAGCCTAATTGCCCTAACTCGCGAATGGTACGAATTACAGCTTCTTTACTGTATTTTTGTCCTGGACGTGTTCGTATTTCTCTATATATAACATGGTCGTTGGTTTTATCGTTTCCAGTAACAGATATTTTATTAAAATACGCTGGTTTGCCTTCAACAATTCTAATTTCCATGTCAATAACGTTACCATCTGCACTTGTTTCAACAGGTGTGATGCTTGAGAACAAATACCCATTGTTTTGATAGAGGTTTGTTAAATCATATGCATCAGGTTTGGTTTCGTCTTGAATTCTTTTTTCTAACTCAACACCATTGTAAGTATCTCCTTTGTCAATTCTAAGGATACTATTTAATTGTTTGTCGGTAAATACAGTGTTTCCTAAAAAATTAATATTACCATAAGTGTACTTTTCGCCTTCTTCCAATTGTATGTTTAAAGAAACGGTATTGTCTGGGTTGTATATTAACGAATCGGAGATAATACGAGCATCTCTATAACCATTTTCTTTGTATTTATCAACAATACTTGTTAAATCTTCTTTAAAGTCTGCTTCAATATATTTTGAACGTTTAAGAAGCCTGATAGGATTTTTTTTCTTAGTGTTTTTCATGGCTTTTCTTAGCTTTTTTGCACTAAGCTTTTCGCTGCCATTAAATACGATATCTTTTATTTTTACTTTATCTCCTTTGTCTATATTAAGCTTCATGTTAACTCTTTGCTTTTCTATAGTGTCAATCACTTCAGAGGTTGTAATAATAACTTTAGCTTTTAAAAAGCCTTTCTTTTGGTAAGAGTTTTCTAGATAATTTTTAGTAGTTGTCCTTAAATTCTCTGTGACTTTTACACCAGCGTCTAGTTTGTTGTCTTTAATAATTTCGTCGAATTTTGATTTTTTGACACCTTCAATAACTACCTCCTTTAGCTCAGGAAGATCCATTAGTTCAATCTCGATATTAGCAACATTGCCTTGAATACTGCTTATGAAAATATCTATGCTACTAAATAGATTTAATTTCCATAGTTTTTTTATAGCCTCACTAATTTTTGATAACGAAGCGGATGGCACAGTAAATTCATCTCCTTTTCTTAACCCTGAATACGTTATTACTGATTCTGCATTAAAACTTGTGCTTCCAGTAACTTTAACTTCGCCAATGGTATAGGTTTTTGAGTTTTGGGCATCTTCTATTTGAGCAGATAACGTTATGCTGCTTAATATAAAGGCAATAAATAAAAGTCTGGTAATATATGTTCTCAATAGTTTAATATTAGCTAAGTTGTTCACTCGTTTTTCCAAATCGTCTTTCTCTTTGTTGATAGTTTATTATGGCTTCATACAAATGTTGCTTTGTAAAATCTGGCCAAAATACATTAGTAAAATATAATTCGGCATAAGCAATTTGCCATAATAGGAAATTACTTATACGTTGTTCGCCGCTAGTTCTAATCAATAAATCCACGTCTGGCAAATTTTGCGTGTAAAGATGCTCATTAATTACCGATTCATCAATTTTTTTTGGCGAAATTATATTATTTTTAACTTTAATACTTATTTGTTTAACAGTATTTATTAATTCATCTCTAGAACCATAACTTAACGCAAGTGTTAAGGTTAGGCGATTGTTGGGTTTTGTTAACTCCATAACATCCATAAGCTCAGTATATACATTGGTTGGTAAAGCTTTGAGATTTCCAATGGCATTAAGCTTTATATTGTTTTTTTGGAGTGTTTTTATTTCCTTTTTTAAGGAAGAAATTAGAAGCTTCATGAGGGTTTGAACTTCCAGTTTTGGTCTATTCCAGTTCTCTGTAGAAAACGCATATAGTGTTAAATTTTTAACACCAAGCTCTGCACAGCCTTCTACAATTTCTTTAACTGTTTTACTGCCTTTTTCATGACCAAATATGCGCAATTTCCCCTTTTTTTTGGCCCATCGACCATTACCATCCATAATAATGGCAATGTGTTGTGGTAATTGGTCAATATGAATTTGGTCTTTTTTATCCATGTTAAAAATCGCAGTAACAGGGTTTTCGTGCAAAGGTATAGGTTAAAGTTATTCCTGTAAACATATACCAGTCATTATTGTTTAAATTTCCAAAGCTATAATTGAAAAGCGATGGTCTTTCTGGGAAACTACCATCAAGTTCATCAGAAAAGGTATATCGTGCACCAACTTCGGCAGCTATAATTATGTGGTCTGTTAGAGTTGTTTTAAAGCCTATTGCCATTGGGATTCCAGTTGCCCAACTTGAGGTGTTTTCGGGAGTTTGAATGCCATTTATAAAATAATAATTATCATGTTTTGCAAAAGAAAGGCCTGTATATATGTATGGTGTAGATTTATTGCCATCATTATGGAGATTAAAATCAAAAAATGTAAACTCCATGCCTAATGCTACTTCAAGTAAATTACCATTAAACGAATAATCCCTATCAATCCTTCTTGGATCGTCTGATTTTGAATCTTTTGCATCTAAATCAGTAAAAATCACAGACAATCTATACGAGTGCCTTGGGCTTCTGTTCCATTTAAATACACCACCAAAAGCAGGTTGATTAGGAGCAATATATCTAGTAGAACCAACATCACCAATTAAATTACTGCCACCAGCAAAAACACCAATTTCATAAATTTGGGCGTAATTTAACTGACTGCTTAAAACGCATATAATAAAAATGCTTAAATACCTCATAGATGTCCAAAAGTTTGCAAATATAATAAATAAGATGAGCCTATTATAATTTGTTGTTTAGTATTACAGATAAACAGGAATTAAGCTAATTTATTGCCTTAATTTTAATTGCGCTTATCTTCTCCCCAAAGTAATTTGTTACGAAGTGTGCTTAAAAAACTTTCGCTAGAAAGCTCAATCATTTTAATTTTGAAGTCGGCTAATTTTATGATTACAGTTGCGTTGTTATCAAGCGAAGCGATTCTAGAATCAAGAGAAACCAAATAACTATCTTCTCTACCACTAACCCTTAGTTTAATTTCGGTAGAATTTTGAATTACCAACGGTCTAGCATTTAAATTATGTGGTGCTATTGGTGTTAATGTAATACTATCCGATTCAGGCATAATAACCGGTCCTCCACAGCTTAAAGAATATCCTGTTGACCCTGTTGGTGTAGATATTATTAGGCCATCAGCCCAATAAGATGTTAAGTATTCATTATTTAAACTTGTTTCAACCGTTATCATTGAAGTAGTGTTTTTTCTACTCACAGCAATTTCATTTAAAGCAGCATTAAAATCAAATAACGATTCATTCTCAGGTTCTGTACGTATGGTAAGAAGACTCCTCTCGGAAATCCTGTAATTACCTTTTACAATATCGTCTATGGCTTTAGCGATATTATTCTTTTGGATTGTTGCCAAAAACCCTAAGCGACCAGTATTAATACCAATAATAGGAATGTTTAAATCACGTATGTAAGTAACAGCTCTTAAAATGGTTCCATCACCACCAATACTTATAAGTAACTCAAAAGAGTTGTCTAGTTTTTTAAAAGTATTAAAGTCTGTGATGATTTTTTGAATACTTTTTTCTTGCTTTATGGAATCAAAAAAAGAAGTTTCAACGTAAACTTTAAAAGATTTTTTATGACAGATTTGAAGAAGGTTTTCAATAGCAATTAATGAATTTTTCTGATACACTTGACCATAAATAGCAACTTTCATAAACTATAGGTTTAAGTATTTGTTTAGATAGTCTGATCGTTCTTTAAGGTTTTGAACAAATGTATCGTCTTCATGTCCTGAAATAATATTATAGCCATAACGCCTAAAACTTTGAATAATTTCGTTAAGCCCTGTGTTTCCAATCTTAAGTGTGATTTGCACCATATCGTTTCCCGTTTTAGAAATAAAGGCACCTAAAAGCTTCCCATTATTGGATTCTGCTATTTGGCAAACCTCACTAAAGGAATAATCGTTATATACTTTCTCAACAATCAAAATGCCTCCAGGTTCGGCAAAGAAAGGCGTTTGATTAAACATGGCAATTATGTCATTAAGCTCATAATAGCCTAGATATTGGTTGTTGTCACCTAAAACAGGCATAATGTTGGTGTCCTTTTGCGCAAAAGCCTCTAAAACATCTAGCCAAAGTGTAGATCTCCTAACAAAAAACCCTTCTAGAGTGTATAGATAGTCTGTTATGGATTTATCCGAATCAAAACAATGTGCATCAGTTTCCGAAAGGCAACCAATGTAAATATCATCTTTTTTAATTGGTATATGTGAGTAGGTTAGTTGATTAAACAACTGTTGTGCATCGCCAATATTACTGGTAACTTTTAGTGGTTTAATATCATTAATTATATACTCGCTTAAAGGCATAATTGGGTTTGTTATCTATTGCAAAATAATCAAAAATAAACACAATAAGCGTAACTTACTTTGTATTTTTGCGTATAAAATTTTACTGATGACGAAGTTAAGTGTAAACATTAATAAAATAGCGACTTTGCGAAACTCAAGAGGTGGAAACACACCTAATGTGGTACAATTTGCCAAAGATGTTCAAGAATTTGGAGCCGAAGGCGTGACGATTCATCCACGTCCTGACCAACGCCATATACGTTATCAAGATGCTTACCATTTAAAGCCAGTTGTATATACAGAGTATAATATTGAAGGGAACCCAATTAAAAAGTTTGTAGATATGGTTTTAGACATTAAACCAACTCAAGTCACTCTAGTACCTGATGCTATAGATGCTATAACAAGTAATGCTGGTTGGGATACCATAAAACATAAAGCGTTTTTAACTGAAATCATTAAGGAGTTTAAAGGTAACGGAATTAGAACCTCAATTTTTTTAGACCCAATCATTGAGCAGGTTGATGGCGCTAAAGAAACAGGAGCAGATAGAATTGAATTATACACCGAAGCTTTTGCACAACAATATGCTTTAGGAAATAAAAGTGCTATTGAACCCTATACAAAATGCGCCATTAGATGTAATGAATTAGAGTTGGGAATTAATGCAGGACACGATTTATCGCTGGATAACATTTGTTTTTTTAAAGAAAACATACCTAAGCTTTTAGAGGTTTCTATTGGACACGCATTAATCTCCGAAAGTTTGTATTTAGGAATTGAGAATGTTGTACAAATGTATTTACACAAACTAAAATAATGTTACTGCACTCAAACATACTAGGCAAAGGCAAGCCATTTATTATCCTTCATGGCTTACTAGGAATGGGCGATAACTGGAAAACACTTGGAAAGCAATTTAGCGAGCAAGAGTATGAAGTGCATTTGGTAGATTTGCGTAATCATGGTCGTAGTTTTCATCATTCAGATTTTAATTACGACATTCTAGCCGAAGACTTAAATAAGTACTGCAATTATCATAAACTAGAGAATATTATTCTGCTTGGACACTCTATGGGTGGAAAAACCGCCATGCTATTTGCGGCAAAATATCCGCAATTAGTTAAAAAATTGATAATTGCCGATATATCTCCACGCTTTTACCCAATACATCATGATGCTATATTAGAAGGATTGACTTCTTTAGATTTTAATAAAATAACGTCTAGGAAAGAAGCAGATGAACAACTTTCGAAATATGTTACAGAATTTGGTATAAGACAGTTTTTGTTAAAAAACTTGTACTGGATAGAAAAAGGCCAGTTAGCATTGCGAGTGAACTTAGAAGCTGTAACTGAAAATATTGCCGAAGTAGGCGAAGCACTGCCAATAGATTTAAAATTTGAAAAAGAGACATTATTTCTTCGTGGAGATCGATCAGAATATATTGGAACTAATGATGAACGCTTAATAAAAATGCAATTTCCAAATGCTTCTATTGCTACAGTAAGTAAAGCAGGCCATTGGCTCCATGCCGAAAATCCTAAGGAATTTTACCGGTTTGTGATGGATTTTATAAGCTAAAGCTAATATTTTGTATCTTCAATCAAATAAAAAATAAAACAAATGAAACTAGTAATGAAACTCATATTAAGTGCCATTGCAGTAATTATTTTAGCAAAACTACTACCAGGTGTGTCACTTGACAATACCATCACCACGCCATTAATCGTCGCTTTGGTCCTGGCAATACTAAACGTATTGGTAAAACCAATATTAATTATTTTAACTTTACCAATAACTATTCTAACCTTAGGATTGTTTTTATTGGTAGTAAATGCATTAATTATTCTTTTAGCAGATAAATTAATTGATGGTTTTGGAGTCTCTAGTATATGGACAGCTATATTATTTAGTTTGTTACTTTCGTTTTTGCAATCTATTCTATATTCAGTATTAAAAGAAGATAAAAAATAGACTAAATATCAGTAAATTAAAAACTTTGTTCAATCTCAAAAATATCGTACTTTTGCAGCCAAATTTTATTAAGGCAAAATGAATATTACAAGAGAAAATATCGATGCATTAA
>CALZKX010000029.1 GCA_945788155.1 uncultured Flavobacteriaceae bacterium | reverse complement strand
TTTAAATCTGGTAATCTCACTGCCATCATGTTTGAAATCCAGCCTCCAAAACAAAATCCAACAACGCCAATATTGCCATCGCAATCTTCATGATTTTTTAAATATTCAAAAGCGGCAATAAAATCTTCTAGCATTTCATTTCTATCACGTTTACGCTGTAATGTTCGTCCATCATCATCATTCCCAGGATAACCTCCAAGTGGTGTTAAGGCGTCTGGTGCAATAGAAATAAACCCTTCTAAAGCTGCTCTCCTACCAGTATCTTCTATATAGGGATTTAACCCTCTGTTTTCATGTACAACCACAATGCCTGGTAATTTCTTTTTGACGTTAGAGGGTTTAGATAACAATCCTTTTATAGTACCTCCTCCTTTTGGAGAATCGTATTTCACATATTTCGAGTCTATTCTAGTATCGTCTTGCTTGACTGTTATAGTATCTACATAATTAGGCGAGACAAAACTTAGTAATGAAGATACTGTTAAACCACCAATAGCATACAATGAGAGTTTTTCTGCAAATTGCCTTCTGTCTATTTTATTATGGGCATAATCATCGTAAAGATCAAACACTTCTTGTTTGATATCTTCTTTTTTTAAGGAACTCATGTTATAAAAATTTTGTTTGCATCAAGATACTAAATTTTTAGTTGAAGATAAATATTTATTTTTGTTTCCAAACCACTCCTTATGCAACTCGTTTTCGCAACAAACAACCCAAACAAACTTAAAGAAGTTCAAGCATTACTTCCTTCGAGCATTACATTAATAAGCTTGAAAGATGTTGGTTGCTTAGAGGATATACCAGAAACACAAGCAACTATAAAAGGTAATGCCATACAAAAAGCTGAATACATAAAACAACATTATGGTCATGATTGTTTTGCCGATGATACAGGTTTGGAAGTAAAAGCGCTACATGGTGAACCTGGAGTATTTTCGGCGCGATATGCTGGCGAGCAAAGAAATGCCAATGATAATATGGATAAGCTGTTAACCAAATTACAAGTTAAAGACGACAGGAGTGCTCAATTTAAAACCGTTATTGCCTTACATATAAACAATCAATTACACGTATTTACAGGGATTTGTGAAGGATACATCACTAAAGAAAAAAAAGGCAATAAAGGTTTTGGTTACGACCCGATTTTTAGACCTAAAGGCTATGAAAGTACTTTTGCTGAAATGGATTTAGGGTTGAAGAACAAAATTGGCCATAGAGGAAAGGCTGTACAACAATTGGTTGAATTTTTAAATAACCTAACTCAAACTATTTGAAAAAATTCATTTTTTTATGTCAAAATATGTTGACTTACTAATTTTTAAAAACTAATTTAGCTTAAAACACTTAACTCGCCCCAATAGTGTAGATAATTTAAACAAACCACATGAGATGGATTAGACTTTTAATTGCTTTGTTAAGTGCAAAGTTTAAAAAAAAACTTACTGGAACGGAAACAGTTGTCAAGTCTTTTAGAGTTTGGATAACAGATATCGATGTTTCAGTAATGAACCATGCAGCTATAATGACAGTTTTAGAGACAGGTCGTTTAGATATAATGGTAAGGTTAAACTTTTTCAAGGTTGCTTCAAAAAACAAATGGTTTTTCCCAAGTCAAGCAATTAGCATTCAGTTTTATAGACCTCTTAAGATTTTTCAAAAAGCCCAAATACATACGAGAATTTCATATGTTGACGAAAAGTGGATTTATGTGGAGCAAAAAATTGAAAGAAAAGGCAAAATCATAGCTGCATGTATTATCAAAAATACAATTAAAAAAGGCAGAGAAACTATTGCAACATCTCAAGTAATGAAAGCCTTGAACATTAATGATGTGCCAACTTTTAAATATGATTTAATGAAAACTTACGAAATAGAAAACGCTCAAATGAACGAAAAATTAGTCGATAATTGGGATAAATAAAATTATTCTTGACACAAACAATCTACAAGAAAGAACCCTAACAGTGTTTGGCTAACTTTAGAGAATATTTCTTCTATTTCATATAATTAAACCACGCATTTAAAGACATTTGATTTATCCTACCCAAAAACAATCTTTAAGATAAAAAAAACTTTTTAATCTCAATATATTTTTATTTAAGTATTTGCTTAAATACGTAATTAATTATATATTTGTACCTATAAAACATAACTTATGAAATTAGAAATTACCTGTACACGAGCTGAAGCCAACCACAAACAGTTACAAAACTGCATGTCTATAATTGAAGAAATGGAAGGAAGCTTTCAAAAAACAACAAAATTATTAGCCATAACAGGTAGTGATGTACGTCTTAAAATACTGTTTCTATTACATATGGAAAATGAATTATGTCCCTGTGATTTGGCAGACATTTTAAAAATGAGCGTTCCTGCCGTCTCTCAACATATACGCAAAATTAAAGATGCTGGAATTATTACATCAAGACGCGATGGGCAAACCTTATACTACTCATTAAATAAGGATGAAACAAATATTTTAAATACCATTTTTAAGTCGATTGAATTACAACGGAAAATAGCATAACTAAGATATATGAAAACAGAAAAAACAACAAAAAACGCAGCTTATACAGGTTTGTTTGCTGCGCTCGCGGCATCATCCTGTTGCTTTCCACCGGTAATTGCATTAATTGCAGGAGTAGGTGGTAGCGCCTCAGCATTATCATGGATGGAACCTTTTAGACCTTATTTAATCGGTTTGGCAGTTGTAGCAATTGGTTATGCTTGGTATGCTTACTTAAAACCTCAAAAAGAAGATGATTGTTGCGAAGTTGATGCAAAACCAAAATGGTATCAAACCAAAGGGTTTTTAATTGGCATTACACTGTTCGCAGCCATCGCCATTGCATTTCCGTATTATTCGTCCATCTTTTATCCGGATAATAAAAAAGAAGTGGTCATTATAAACCAGTCAGATATTCAAACCGTAAACTTTAATGTTCAAGGAATGACTTGTGCTGGTTGTGAAGAAAGCATAAAACACGCTGTAAATGAATTGGATGGTATTTTGAATGTAACTCCTTCTTATGAAAAGAGTAATACCATTGTAGAGTTTGACAAAACAAAAACATCTAAAGAAGCTATTGAAAAAGCCATAAATTCTACTGGCTATAAAGTTGTAAAACAGAAATAATTATAAAATAAAAATCATGAAAAAACTATTAGTAGTACCAGTTATAGCGCTGTTTTTAATCTCTTTTAAAGCAAATGCACAGAGTAGCAAAACAGAAGTTTTAAATGAAGTAGCAAGCAAAAATGTTAAAACAGTGACCTTAAAGCTTACTGGTATCACCTGTGCTGGCTGTTCCAATGCTATTTACAATGCTTTAAATGAAGTAGATGGCGTTTTGGAGCATTCGGTTGAGTATCCTGGAGATATAGCCATTATTGAGTTTGACGATTCAAAAACAAGTATCAAAGCCCTAAAGCTTGTCATAGAAGAGAAAGGGTTTAAGGCCGAAGTAATAAAAGGGAAGGTCTAATTTTATTATTTAAACAGCACCGATTTCAATGAAAAATACAGCTAAAATGAAAATCCAAATGCCCCAAAACACAGGAACAATTACATTGGAAATCGAGGGTATGACCTGTGAAGGTTGTGCAACGCATATCGAAAAGGATATGAACGCAACTGTAGGTGTTTTAAGTTCCACAGTAAACCACGAAACCGGTAAAGGTGAATTTACTTTTAATGCTGATAAGATGGGTAAAGCAGATGTCATAAATGCTGTCAACAGCGTTGGTGATTATTCGGTTATAAATAATGTTGATGACGAAGAAGTACCCGCTGTAAATTCCAATACTACCGATTCCAAAAACAAAAATCAATTCGATCTAATTATTATTGGTGGTGGTTCGGCGGCATTTTCTGCAGCCATAAAAGCGGAAGGTTTAGGGCTTACCACACTTATGGTAAATGATGGACTGGATTTTGGTGGTACGTGTGTAAACGTAGGCTGTGTACCTTCAAAAAACTTAATAAGAGCTGCCGAAACTGTATATCATGCTACACATTCAAATTTTAAAGGTATAAAACTTAAAGGTGCAGACATTGATTTTGCACAAATCATAAAAGATAAAAAAGCATTAGTGGCTTTGTTGCAACAACAAAAATATTTGGATGTGGTAAGCGATTTTGAAAACCTAACAATGCTTAAAGGATGGGGCGAATTTATAGATAACAAAACCATTCTTGTGGATGGAAAAGATACTTATACTGCAGCAAACATGATAATTGCCACAGGAGCAACAACTAATATTCCAAATATTGAAGGCCTGAATGAGGTTGGCTATTTAACCAATGTGTCCTTATTCGATTTAGAAGAAAAACCTAAAAGCCTGACCATTATGGGAGCAGGTTATATTGGATTGGAAATTGCTATGGCATATAATCGTTTGGGTGTAAAAGTGCGTATTATAGAGTTTACCGATAGACCATTGCGTAGCCAAACAAGCGATATTACAGATGTTTTGGTAGAACAAATGAATAGTGAAGGCATAGAAATTCTACCAAATTTTAGGGCCTTTAAATTTGAAAAGGATA
>CALZKX010000028.1 GCA_945788155.1 uncultured Flavobacteriaceae bacterium | reverse complement strand
TATATTTTCTAAAACATTCTTGAGCCGCATCATCATCATGGTAAATTTTTTTTCCTTTCCAATCATGACATTTTATTCCAAAATGGTTGTTTGCTTTTACGGCTAGTCTCCCTCTTCCTGATCCAGATTCTAAAATACCTTGTGCCAAAGTGATACTCGCAGGAATACCGTATTGCTTCATCTCAAAAACAGCAATATCTTTATAAATTGCAATGTATTCGTTGGTAGAGCTAATAACTGGAGTTTTAGTTATTTCTTTAGACCCAACAACTGTTTTTTCCTTTTTTGATACTGGTCTTGTATCTTCTTTCTTAATTCTAGTATCTACATTTCTAGCCGATTTCTTTCTAGATCCGCAGCTCACCATTATAAAACTTAGGGCTAATATTAATACGATTCTATTAATCATAAATCAATGGTAATTTTTTTTCTTTTAATCTTTTGTTCATGCCAGAAATGCCTTGCAAACCTCCTGTATGTATCACTAATATCTTAGTATTTGTGTTAAAATAATTTGCCTCAATCATTTTAATAACGCCAAACATAAGCTTTCCAGTATATACAGGATCCAAAGGAATTTTATGTTCTTGCTTAAACCGGTTTATAAAATCAATTAATTCGCTATTTACTTTGGCATAACCTCCAAAATGATAATCGGTTATCAATTCCCAATTATTCTTGGATACAAATTTACTAATATTGGTTGATAAAAAATCTCCTTTTAGTGCTGGAAATCCTAAAACTTTCTGATGAGATTTAGTAGCATTTATAATACCCGAAATAGTTCCTCCAGTCCCAACTGCACAACATATATAATCAAATGTTGTATCTACTTCATTTAATATTTCTTCGCAGCCTTTAACTGCCAATTGGTTAGTACCACCTTCAGGCACAAGATAAAAATTTTCAAATTCTTTTTTTAAATTATTCAAAAAAACCTCGCTCTCTTTTTCTCGATAAGCATTTCTAGAAATAAACTTGAATTTCATGCCTTTTGATTTGGCAAATTGTAAGGTTGGGTTCTCAACAATTTTATCTTCTAGCTCTTCACCTCTAATAATTCCTATAGTTTTAAACCCAAATTCTTTCCCAGCAAAAGCTACAGATGCAATATGATTTGAATACGCTCCTCCAAAAGTCAATAATGTATCATGTCCAAATTTTTGGGCTTCTTGAAGATTGTATTTCAATTTCCGATATTTATTTCCAGAAATAAATGGATGGATTTTGTCTTCTCTTTTAATATATAATTCAACATTGTATTCTTTTGAAAGCTCAATTTTTTGATTGATACTATAATCCAAATTAAAACTCATATCCTTGAAAATAAGTTACAAAAGCCCACAACTTTCTGGTTTTTAAATAATCTAAATTAGATTCGTTAAGATAACATTCGCGCTCAAATGAAATGTTTCTATATGCTTTTTTCCAAGCTTTATATTGCAACAATCTAATTAAAAATTCAATTACGTAAATAATATAAAAAGGCACTATCAATAATTCTAATTGCTGTCGCAAATGAATACGTTCATGATTAATTAAAGTTATATCTGATTTCAATTTTGGGTGTTTTAAAAACACAAACGGATAAATTGTGAGTCCTGTATATCCTTTTGGGACTAAGTATTTCGAGATTAAAATCATAGATATTGCTCTAAAAAATCAATCAAATTTACATTATCTTTGTGACTTATGAAGGCGTATGTCCCAATTGAAGAAGGAGATTACTATTTAACACCCGAAGGTTATCGTTGCTTCACCGAGCAATATCACCTTAAAAGAGGCTATTGTTGCGAAAGTGGTTGCAGACATTGCCCTTATGGTTTTAACCCTTCTACTGCGCTCAAGACAGGCAAAAATACAAACACTATAAAAAAAAAGTAAAGTCAGAAGCATCTATGACATTTCAAGAACAAATATTAGAAGGAATTCCAAAAGTTTTACCTCAACCGAAACCATACGACAGTACAATTAATCATGCACCGAAGCGAAAAGATATTCTTTCGGTTGATGAAAAAAAATTGGCTATTAGAAATGCGCTTCGTTATTTTAATAAAAAACATCATGCAACCTTAATTCCTGAGTTTAAAAACGAATTAGAAACTTATGGTCGCATTTACATGTACCGTTTGCGCCCAGATTATAAAATGTTTGCAAGACCAATTGATGAGTATCCTGCAAAGTCTAAGCAAGCAGCAGCTATTATGTTGATGATTCAAAACA
Source organism: uncultured Flavobacteriaceae bacterium (assembly GCA_945788155.1). GTDB lineage: Bacteria > Bacteroidota > Bacteroidia > Flavobacteriales > Flavobacteriaceae > Pontimicrobium. The sequence goes on along the minus strand of CALZKX010000028.1, from coordinate 1,450 downwards.
ATTTGGATTATGAAGTTGCTCAACACCCTCATGAATTAATTACTTATGGTGGCAATGGTGCTGTATTTCAAAATTGGGCGCAATACAGATTAACCATAAAGTACTTGGCCGAAATGAGCGACAAACAGACGCTAGTGATGTATTCTGGGCATCCAATGGGTTTATTCCCATCTCATAAAGAAGCTCCCAGAGTTGTGGTGACTAATGGCATGATGATACCTAATTATTCTAAACAAGACGATTGGGAAAAATTCAATGCTCTAGGTGTGACGCAATATGGACAAATGACTGCTGGAAGTTATATGTACATTGGTCCACAAGGCATCGTTCACGGCACAACCATTACAGTGTTAAATGGCTTTAGAAAAATTAAAAAAGATCCTCAAGGGAATTTGTTTGTTACTTCTGGTTTGGGCGGAATGAGTGGTGCACAACCAAAAGCCGGAAATATTGCAGGTTGTATTACAGTTTGTGCGGAAGTGAACCCTAAAATTACACAAGTGCGATTAGACCAAGGCTGGATTGATGAAAAAATAACAGATTTGAATAAGCTTGTTGCTCGTGTAATTAAAGCTAAGTCAAACAAAGAAACAGTTTCGTTGGCCTATTTAGGAAATGTTGTTGATGTCTGGGAAAAATTTGCTGAAGCTAATATTTACATCGATTTAGGAAGCGACCAAACGTCACTACACAACCCTTGGGCTGGAGGCTATTATCCAGTAGATTTATCGTTTGATGATGCCAATGATATGATGGCAAATAATCCTGAATTATTTAAAGAAAAAGTGCAAGAATCCTTACGTCGCCATGCGGCAGCAATTAATAAACACACTGCCAAAGGCACGTATTTCTTTGATTATGGAAATGCTTTTTTATTGGAAGCCTCTCGTGCTGGAGCAGATATAATGGCTGAAAATGGAAAAGATTTTAAATATCCTAGTTATGTTCAAGATATTATGGGACCCATGTGTTTCGATTATGGATTTGGTCCATTTCGTTGGGTTTGTACGTCTGGAAAACCAGAAGATTTAGAAAAAACAGATACCATTGCATGTGAGGTATTAGAAGACATCAAAAAACAGTCACCTCAAGAAATTCAGCAACAATTGGCTGATAATATTAAATGGATTAAAGGTGCTCAAGAAAATAAACTAGTTGTAGGTTCACAAGCAAGAATATTATATGCCGATGCCGAAGGGCGTATGAAAATTGCTACTGCCTTTAACAATGCCATTGCAAAAGGAGAAATAGGCTATGTGGTTTTGGGACGCGATCATCATGATGTATCAGGCACCGATTCGCCATATAGAGAAACATCTAACATTTATGATGGCTCACAATTTACTGCAGACATGGCCATTCACAACGTCATTGGCGATAGCTTTAGAGGCGCTACTTGGGTAAGCATCCACAATGGTGGTGGTGTTGGTTGGGGAGAAGTTATAAATGG
>CALZKX010000027.1 GCA_945788155.1 uncultured Flavobacteriaceae bacterium | reverse complement strand
CGTATTCCAACAACCCAATAATCCCAAAGGTCCACATAACACCAATAAGCACAACAAACATCGAAATAAAAGTGGCTCTAAAAGATCTAAAAAAGAAAAAGAAAATTACCGATGTAACTAATAATGCAGCACTAATAAAAAGGCCTATTTCATCAATAATATTTTGAGAATTTAGGGTACGTATGTAAGGCATCCCAGAAATGCGAACATCAAGATTATATGTAGTCTCAAAAGCTTTAATCTTTGGTATGAGAATGTTAGTGATAAAATCTTTTCTTGCAGGTGTATTAACAATGGATTTTTCTAGATATATAGCAGACCTAATGGTTTTTGTGTCCTTATTAAACAAGAAATTATCATAGAAAGGATATTGCTCAAATAATTCTTTTTGTAGCTTTTCAAGGTCATCAATAGAGTTTATAGAGTCTTTAATAAACGGTTCAAGGTCAAACTGTTTTTTTTGATTATTCTTTATTAATTTTTGAAGGTCATAAATAGAAACTACTGTCTCAACTTCTACATTAGACTTAAAACTAGTTGATAGCTTATTCCAGGCATTTAAGTTTTTAACAGTAAAAAGTGACGTGTCTTTAATGCCTAGCACAATTAAGTTGCCTTCTTCTCCAAAGGTTTCTAAAAATGAATTGTACTCTAAATTTACGCTATGATCATCGGGTAATAAGTTTGCTTCAGTATAGGTAAAACGCATTTTATCCCATTGCAAACCAAAAAGATATGTTGCTGCAGCTACTACTAGAATAATGCCAATTCTATTTCGAAGAATTAATCTAGCAATAGCTTCCCAAAAACCAACTGAAAAAAGTTTCGTCATAGCAAAATTAATGGCTGCAAAGGTAGATAAAATGAATAGATAAACATCCTAATTATAAGGATTTAATAAGATCAATCCAAGCTAATATTAAAAGTGAATTTAACAGCAATATTATCTTCAAACTTTGGCAAATAATACGCACCATATCGATATGCTAAACTAAGACCAAAGCCAAAAAACAGCTTGTTTATTTCTAATCCAGACTCTGTAAAACCTTTGTCGAGTGTATTAAAACTAATGCCTTCATGCCTCTCAGGTTCTTTCATGGATCCAATGGCGAATCTAGATATTAAAACAAGTTGAGGTTTAAACCAAGGCGAAATATTAAATGGTGCAACCGCATGTTTTATTTGAAGGGTTGTAAATTTATCAGAAAAGAACTCATTAAAATACATGGTTTCAAAGCTGTTAGTGCCTGCAACCGAGAACCTATTCCATATCGTTTCCTTGTTTACATTATTAGGATATGCGTGATACATGTGTGTGATAGGCGTGTTTTTGCTTGTCATACCTGCTGTTAAAACCAACTCGGTTGATGCGTTGTCTTTATAATTGAATTTTTGGATAGTTCTAAAATCTACTTTCGAAAAACTTAAATCACCATCCAGTATCTTCGCAAAGCTTTTGGTGTATTGAAATGTAAACTTTGGATAGCCAATGGTGGTTTCATCAATGCCATTATCGGTATATTCAAAGTTGCTGAAGGGGTTCCACTGTAATGAGGTTTTAAATAAAGTTAAACTGTAATTTGTAAAACTTCCTTGAGGCCCTAGGTTAAACGTATAATTATAGGTAGGTGTTATTTTGCTCACACCAAACTGGGTTTCGGTAATGATTTTTGGAAGTAATTGATGCTCTATAGACACTGTTTTGGAAATATGTCTATGAAATAAATCGATGTTGATTAACCGAGGCTCAAAAAATTGAAAAAAGCGCTTGTCTGTTAAAAATTTGGAGCTTCCTGTTTCTTGTAAATCATCGGTATATGCTATGTTAAGCCAAGTATTTGTTTTTTTTGAAATTCTAAAACCACCACCAATACTATACTTAAATTGGTCGTCTAAAAAACCATATACTGTATAACCTTGTAGTCTAAATTTAGATGAAAATTTGGTGTTTGTAATACCTCCCAGACCAGTTCTAAACCCTTCATATTGATTGTATTTTATTAAATACCGTAAATCAATATTAATGTATTTGGTTGGCAAGTACCCATTTCCAATACTTCTTAGGAATGCGGCTTTTTTGATGGAATCTTGTTGACTGGTTTTAATAGAAGAACTATCTACCTGAGAATATCCTTTATTTATAAAAAGGAGAATTAAAAATAAAGGTAAAAAATGCTTCATTAATAGGCGTGATCTAAGAATATGTGTCTAACATAAAAAAAGCGACTTTAGTGTCGCTTTTGATTAAACCGTCATTATTTCTGTTTCTTTTACATGAAATATATCGTCCACTTTTTTAACATACATATCGGTCATTTCTTGTATATCCATTTCGGCATTATTCTGTAAATCTTCAGAGGCGTCATCTATTTTTTTAATATCATGATTGGCATCTTTTCGGGCATTTCTAATGCCTATTTTAGCATCTTCCGCTTCGGCTTTTGCTTGTTTGGCTAATTCGCGTCGTCGTTCTTCGGTTAATGCAGGCACGTTAATAATGATGCTTTCGCCGTTATTCATTGGGTTAAAACCAAGGTTGGCCACCATAATGCTACGCTCAATTTCTTGAAGCATGCTTTTTTCCCAAGGCTGTACAGTAATGGTTCTACCATCTGGTGTATTAACATTGGCAACTTGATTTAATGGTGTTTGAGAGCCGTAATAGTCTACCATCACACTGCCCAGCATTGTGGGACTAGCCTTACCAGCTCTAATGTTTACAAGCTGTTTTTCTAAATGCTTAATAGCATTTATCATTGCTTCTTTTGCGGTGTCTAAAATAAATTGAATGTCTTCGTTCATTTCTAAAATTTTTAATCTATTATTTCAAAAACTAAGCCAAAAATAAACAATAACGTATTTATAAGTTTACTGTTGTGCCAATATTTTCTCCAGAGACTACTTTTAATAAGTTGCCTTTTTTGTTCATGTCAAAAACTATAATAGGTAATTTGTTTTCTTGACTTAAAGTAAAAGCTGTAGTGTCCATAACTTTTAATCCTTTTCTCAAAACATCCTCAAAGCTAATGTTGTCAAATTTAACTGCTGCTGAATCTATTTCGGGATCTGCATTATAAATACCATCTACACGAGTTCCTTTTAAAATAACATCAGCTTCAATTTCAATAGCTCTTAAAACAGCAGCGGAATCTGTTGTGAAATATGGGTTTCCTGTGCCTCCTCCAAATATTACCACGCGTCCTTTTTCAAGATGTCTCATGGCTTTTCGTCTTATAAAAGGCTCGGCAACTTCATTTATTTTAATGGCAGATTGTAATCTAGTTGGGACATTGGCATCTTCTAAAGCACTCTGTATCGCCAACCCATTTATAACGGTTGCAAGCATTCCCATGTGGTCTGCTTGTACACGATCCATACCATTACTTGCCCCTGCAACACCCCTAAAAATGTTCCCACCACCAATAACTATGGCAACTTCTACACCAAGATTGGTTATTTGTTTTATATCTTGTGCATATTCGGCCAGACGATTAGGGTCAATACCATATTGTCTTT
>CALZKX010000026.1 GCA_945788155.1 uncultured Flavobacteriaceae bacterium | reverse complement strand
TAACTGTTTGGCCTTGGTTATCTTTTTTATAATTTAAAACAATATTATTTCGCTTAATTGGTATTGGAGCGCCTTTGGCTTCGCCTACACCAATAGTAAATATTTTGATGCCTTCGTCGCTAGCCTCCTCGGCTACTGAGGTTGCAACATTGCTGTGGTCTTCACCATCAGAAATAATAATGAGCACTCTATTTGTTTGCTCTTCATCGTCGTAATATGTTTTCGCTAGTTGAATGGCTTCATCAATTGCTGTTCCTTGCGAGGACAACATATCTGTGTTCATACTTTGTAAAAACATTTTTGCCGAAGCATAGTCTGTAGTAATTGGTAGTTGCGGAAATGCTTTCCCTGCGTAAGCAATAATTCCAACTCTATCGCTTGCTAGATTATTTATAATTTGTGTAACTAATTGTTTGGATTTTTCGAGCCTGTTTGGAGCAACATCTTCAGCCAACATGCTTTTTGAAACATCGACAGCGAAAACAATGTCAACACCTTGGCGTTTTATAGTTTCTAGCTTAGTACCAATTTTAGGATTTACCATAGCAATTGTTAAGCTGGCAAAAGCTAAACACAAAACTAATAGTTTCAATATTGGCTTAAAAGTTGACCTATTTGGGCTTAACCTTTTTAATAAATAATCATTTGCAAATTTTTTTTGTGCATGTCTCTTCCAGATTTGAAGCACCAAAAAGATAACTACTATCACTGGAATGATAAGTAGCAGCCAAAACCATATTTTTTCTTCTAATTGATACATTAACTGTTTATTCTTTTTTTGTGAGTCGTTTATTTGTTCACTATAGACTCCTCTTGTATTCCTGTTTTTTATTTTCTCTCTTTACACAAAGCTTCTAAAAATTGTAAATCGCAATAATAATTCTATTAGCAATAGTATGCCTGCTAATACAACCAATGAACGGTATTTTTCTTCGTAATTATAGAATTTAAATTCTTCGACATCTGTTTTTTCTAATTTGTCAATCTCTTTATAGATTTCTTTTAATTTTTGGTTATTGGTTGCTCTAAAATATTGTCCTCCAGTAATTTTTGCTATTTCTTTTAATAGCTCTTCATCAATTTCTACTTGAATTCTACCATACTGAAACTGTCCAGTTACTTGACTTTGACCAATTGGTGACAATGCCATACCATTAGTTCCTAAACCAATAGTATATACTTTTATACCATATTCTAGAGCCAATTCGCTAGCTGTATTTGGGTCAATAAACCCTGAATTGTTTACACCATCTGTTAATAAAATAATGATTTTGCTTTTTGCCTTACTGTCTTTTATTCTGTTAACAGCGGTTGCTAATCCCATTCCAATGGCTGTTCCTCCATCAATAATAGTGTTATATTTAATGTCCCTTAAAGAACGTAAAACTATAGACTTATCACTTGTTATAGGAGTCTTTGTATAACTTTCTCCAGCATACTCCACTAGTCCAATTCTGTCGTTGGGCCTTCCTTGAATAAATTCAGCTGCTACAGTTTTTAAAGCTTCTAACCTGTTTGGTTTTAGGTCTTTAGCTAACATACTTGCAGAAACATCTATTGCCATAACAATATCTATTCCTCGTGTTGTTTTTGTTTTTGTGGATACATCGACCGTTTGTGGTCTTGCCAAAGCTGTAATTAGCAATGCTAAAGCAACTAAACGTAGTAAGAATAAAACATGCCTTAATTTTGGCAGCAACGAAGTTCCTGATTTAAAGCCCTTGATACTGGAAATTTTAAACTCGGCTGTTTGTTTTTTATACTTAAACATATACCATAGAATAGCCAAAGGGATTGTTAAGAATACCCAAAAGAGTTGTTTATTTAAAAAGTCTATTCCTTCAAACATTTATTCTTCGTCTTCTATTTTAATTAATTCTATAGAGTTTAAAATGCGTTCCATTATTTGGTCTGCATATACATCGCCTACTTTCCAAACTAAAATCACTTCTTGTAATAAGTTTTGGGTTGTAAAACCAAGGATGACATAATTGCCTCTTTCTTCTTTTCCTGTTTCGGTAACAAAATCGGCAGTTCCATACGTTTTTAATCCTTCTTGACCATTAGGTGTTATAAACTGCTCGTTTTTAGTGATAATGTTTTTGGTTCCTTGGCTCTCAAAGCTTTTAAGATGCCCTTCAGCAACTTGTATAAGGTCTATTTTGTTTTCGCCTTCTTTTGGGTCTTTTTGCTCATTTCCTCCAGGAGGTTCGGTTGAAGCCATTTTTGTTGAAATAACAGCAATATCAAAATTAGTGCTTGCATTACCATACCCAAAAGTCGCCACCTGCATCTGGGTTTTTAGATCGTCTGGTAAATTGATAGATTTTCGTTCAAGTACTTTTGGTGTTGTTATAATAACTCCTGGAGCTCCATACTCGCTTGTTACCCAATCTTTTTCCTCAAGAAGTTCTAGGCTAGAGTCTCCAAAAATGGTGTCTTTTACATATTTAAATCCAAAATACATTCCAAACCCAATGTAAGTTGCTATTAAAATCAATACTGATGCTGCTATTGTGATAACTATTTTCCTTTTTCTTTTCTTCTCTTCTAATTCTTCTTGGTATTTTAAATCGGCTAGAAGTTCTTCTTCGGTTGGTTCTGGGAGTGCTTCTTTAACATGGTCAATCTCCATATCAATAGTATTTCTGTCCATTACCGCGAGTTCTTTATCTGGTTTGGATTTTGCAAACTTTACCAAATCAGCACGTCGCAAAATGGTGTCTATGTTTTTTATATCTTCTTTGCTAATATCTATTTGGTTGCCATCTTTTAATAAATGCAATCTGTTTATTAATTCTTCAGTGGTGCTTTCTAAGGCGTGATCGTATACTTTTTCGTCAAGGTATTTTCTAATAATCCCTGTTAATTCGGAATAATATTCTTTTATTTCTTCATTTTGTAGATATCCAGATTTATCTAACTCTACTAATGCTAATTTTGCTCTTTCATAAGGAGGTAACAGGGCGACTTTTTCGTCTTCGGTAAGTGGTTTTTCTCTCCAAATAAACCAATACAATAAAAATCCTACAATTGCTAAGGACAAAATTATAATAAGAAAATATAACCACCATTTACTTGGGCTTTTATCTACTTCAATAATTGGTTTTATATTATATAAAGGTTGCTTGGTTGTATCTACTTCTATACTCCTTACCTCAACTTTTAGTGAGTCTGTAAAAGCTTCAAAATCTCCTATTAATATTTTTTGTCTTGGAATGGTGTAGGTTCCAGAATCAAACTGTATGAGTCCGTATTTTTTAATTAATTTGAAACGGTCTCCTAACTTTGTAGCATCTACATTGTAGGATTCTATCATCTCCAGAGGCAGGAATGTTTGTCCCTCAGGAAACACTACAAGGCTAGATGTGTCTGTTTCAACCTCAATACTAAAAATTAGTTCTTGTCCAATTTTAATGGATGTAGAATCTATGGTTGAAGATATTTTTTGTGCAAAAGAGAATACAGAATATAAAGCAATGCACAAAGACAGAACAGCTGTTCTATGCTTTATTGTTTTGTAATTCCTATTTCGTGATTCGTAACTCACCATTTCTTTTACCCTCTTCGTTTAAAGTATCCCAAAAGCTTTTTCACATAGCTTTCGTCTGCTCGACAATCTATTACTCCTGCTCCAGCTTTTGTAAAACTGTCTTTATAGTAATTCACTTTTTCTTGATAGAATTTACCGTAATTCATTCTCACTTTCTTTGATGCTGTATTTACCAGTATTAACTCTCCTGTTTCTTCGTCTTGCATTTGCACCATTCCAAGGTTTGGGATTGTTTCCTCATGCTTGTCATAGACTCTAATTCCTGTTACATCGTGCTTTCGTGCTGCAATCTTTAATGTATGGTCATAATCATCAGCAATAAAATCACTTAACACAAAAACGATGGCTTTTTTCTTCATCACACTTGATAAAAACTTTAAAGCTTCTGCTAGATTTGTGTTTTTGCTTTTTGGATGAAACTCAATTAATTCACGTATAATGCGTAGTACATGATATCGTCCTTTTTTTGGTGGAATATATAGTTCTACTTCATCCGAAAATAAAATCAATCCAATTTTGTCGTTATTTTGTGTCGCTGAAAAAGCCAAGGTTGCAGCAATTTCTGTAACAACTTCGTTTTTAAATTGCCCTACAGTACCAAATAACTCGGAGCCAGAAACATCTACCATTAACATCATGGTAAGCTCTCTTTCTTCTTCAAAAACTTTAATGTGTGGCTCGTTTGTTCGCGCAGTTACGTTCCAATCTATATTACGCACATCGTCACCATATTGATATTGGCGCACTTCACTAAAGGTCATACCTCGTCCTTTGAAGGTAGAGTGATATTCTCCTCCAAAAATATGATCAGACAAACGACGTGTCTTAATCTCAATTTTTCGAACTTTTTTTAGTAACTCTTTAGTATCCATTGTTTCAGTATGCAGTGTGCAGTCTTCAGTTAGCAGTTAAATAAAAATCAGAATTCTAATAAGCACTGCCTACTGAATACTGATTACTGTTAACTTTTTATGGTACTTCAATTTCGTTAACAATTTTATTGATGATGTCTTCTGAAGTTACATTTTCGGCTTCAGCTTCGTAAGTAATACCAATTCTGTGGCGCAATACATCGTGTACAACAGCACGAACATCTTCAGGGATTACATAGCCTCGTCGTCTTATAAACGCATAGCATTTAGCTGCATTTGCAAGATTGATACTTCCACGAGGAGATGCTCCAAATGAAATAAGCGGTTTTAAATCTGCTAATTTATATTTCTCTGGATAACGTGTTGCAAACACAATATCTAAGATGTATTTTTCTATTTTCTCGTCCATGTAAACTTCCCTTACTGCTTTTTGAGCATTAAGAATTTGTTCAATAGATACTACTGGATTTACTTTTGTAAAGCCTCCTTTTAAATTAGCGCGCACAATGAGTTGTTCTTCATCCATTTTTGGATAATCAATAACTGTTTTGAGCATAAAACGATCTACTTGTGCTTCAGGCAAAGGATATGTCCCTTCTTGTTCTATTGGGTTTTGTGTTGCCATTACTAAAAATGGTTTGTCTAAAATAAAGGTTTCATCGCCAATAGTTACTTGCTTTTCTTGCATGGCTTCCAGTAAAGCCGATTGTACTTTTGCAGGTGCTCTATTTATCTCATCTGCTAATACGAAGTTGGCAAAGATTGGTCCTTTTTTTATAGAAAAGTCATTTTCTTTTATATTATAAATTAAAGTCCCAACAACATCTGCAGGTAATAAATCTGGTGTGAACTGGATTCGGCTAAAACTTCCATCTACTGCTTGCGATAGTGTATTAATTGCCAATGTCTTTGCAAGACCCGGAACACCTTCAAGTAAGATGTGCCCTTGGCCCAACAAACCAATAAGCAAACGTTCAACCATGTGCTTTTGACCTACAATTACTTTATTCATTTCTAAGGTAAGTAAATCAACAAAAGCGCTCTCTTTTTCTATTTTCTCGTTAATAGTTTTAATGTCAATTGTACCTTTATCTTCTATCATTTTATT